>JAJRXO010000255.1 GCA_024276255.1 Chloroflexota bacterium
CAGAACAGCCTGGGCTGCGGCCAGGCCGATGCCCGGCTCGACCGCGTAGCCGGATTGCCGCAATCCGCTTTCGATGGCGGCCAGCGTGGCCATGACGTCATTGCGGCTTACCTGTCCCATGTGGCCGATGCGGAAGTATTCGCCCTTGATCTCCGGGTGTAATCCACCGGCCAGGATGGCGCCGGCCGCCCGCACCCGGCGCAGGAATGAGGCATCGAGGCCGTCTGGGTAGCGGGGGCAGGTGAGGGTGTGGGCAGCATGTTGGGGTGAAGTGGGAACCTGTCCCAGGCCCATGGCGGTGATACCGGCTTTGACCGCGTCGCTGAGCAGACGATGCCGGGCAAATACCGCTTCCATACCTTCGTCCAGGATTTGCTGGACACTTACAGCCAGAGCCATTACCAGATTGACGGCCGGGGTGGCAAAATAGGCGGGGCGTTGGTTTTCGTATGCCTCCATGATGGGCAGCCACTTGGCCCAGTCACTGTAATAGCTCATCACCGGATGCTAGCGCTGCCGCCATTTGGCAAGGGCTGCAGGCGAAACCATGAGCAGCGCCAGGCCCGGCGGGACGCCGATTGCCTTCTGCGAAGCGGTGAGATACACATCCACGCCCCACTCCTGTTGGCGCATTTCTTCGGCCGCGGTGGCGCATACGCCATCGACGATGACCAGGGCGCCGGCGTCACGGGCAGCGGCCGCGATACCGCGTACGTCGGTGAGCACGCCGGTCGAAGTGTCGACATGGGTGATGGTGACGACCTGATACTCGATCAGGGCGCAGTGTGTGGCCACCTGATCGGCGCTAATCGTGTCGCCGGGATCGACACTCAACAGATCGACTTCGGCGCCGTAACGGCGGCAGATATCGGCCATGCGTTGGCTGAAGTAGCCGGTGTCGACGACGAGAACCCGATCGCCGGGCTCCACCACATTGGCCACGGCGCTGTCCATGGCCAGGGTGCCTGAACCGGCCAGCACAAAGGGCTGACCGGTATCGGCCAGAAACAGGGCTCGCAGATCGCTGAGCGTGCGACCAAAGGTGGCGATAAAGGATGGATCAACATGACTGGGTGAAGGGACGCTCATGGCGGCCAGGACTTCGTTGCTGAATTCAATGGGGCCGGGGATCATCAGTAATGGCCGGGACATATTGGTACTCCGTGTTTAGCTGCGGCGTAGTTGTAAAAGATACCAGAGGAAACGAATGAGAACAGCCACAATGGCCAGGATGACAAGCGCCAGAATCCAGAAAGCGGGCTGGCGGATCATCATGTTGAGACGCGATGGCTGGTTTTGACCGACGCTGGCGGCATTGACTCCGGCGTCGGCAGGCAGGGTTTCAGTGATGACGGGAGGCGGCCCGACTGTCGGCGCCTCCTCGGTCAGCTGTGGGAAGATGATGGCTGTGGCGGTGGGTTGAACGGACAGGGGGGTGGGCGGTGCGGGCGTGAACGTGGGGGTGGCTGTGACCATGCGGTCGGGAGGGATGGGGGTGGGCGTGTGAGGACCGCTGGCGGCCGCGGCGCTGGATGAAGGACACAGGACCAGCGAAACGTCATCGAGGTACATGGCTGCCCGGCCCTGACCGCCCTGGTTGCGCACGTTGAAATAGACGACGAGATCCCGGCCCAGATAGCGGGTGAGATCAAAAAGCTCGGGTTGCCATTCCTGATCGTTTCGTTGCACCCGCCACAATATTTCGATTGTCTTGCCGGTTTTGCCGTTCATCAGCACCAGTTCCTGGTAGTCGCCGGGCTCACCATCGGACATGGTGTAGTGCCAGAATTGCAACCAGGCGGTCTTGTAGCCCGAGCTGGGTAATTTGACGCGCTGGCGCACCGAGGAATAGGAGACGTAGTTGGGTTGTGCGGGATTGGGGTTGCCCAACACGACGGCCCGATCGCCACCATGCACACGGGTGCCCACATAGCCCCCTTTGAGCAATGTGTTGCCGAATATCCAGCCCTTGCGCCCTTCAAAGCCGCCATTGACCAGGTATTCATTGCAATTTTCATTGGGGCCCGGCGGCAGGGGTGTGTAGGTGGGGGTGGCTGTGGGCGGGGGCCCGGGCGTGGGGGTGGGTGTGTTGGTGACGACAATGAGGGTGGGCGTCGCCGTCGGGATCGGGGTATCGGTGGGGGTGACGATGATGGGGGTCGGTGTGGGGGTGACAACGATGATGAGGGGGGTCGGCGTGGCTGTGGCCGTGACGATGAGGGGGGTTGCGGTGGCGGTGGCGGTGACGATGATGGGGGTGGGAGTGGGTGTAACCACAATCGGTGTGGGCGTGGGGGTGGCGGTGACCACAATGGGGGTCGCTGTGGGCGTCGCCGTGACCACCACGGGCGTGTTGGTCGGCGTGGCGGTGACGATAACCGGCGTGGCAGTGGGTGTGTCGGTGGGTAGAGGTGTGGCGGTGGGGGTGGGGGTGTCGCCGGGCGTGGGCGTGGGCGTAATCGTCGCTGTTGGCGTGGGGGTGGGGGTATCGCCGGCAGTACACACTTCCAGGATGACATCATCTACGTACATCCCAGTTACCCCGCCAGCCCCATCGTTGCGGACGTTAATGTAGATCTCAATGTCCTGTTCCAGAAAATCGCTGAGATTATCAAAAACGAGTTCCTGCCAGGCGCCGCTGTCGCTGACTGCGCTCCACACCTGACGCAGGGTGGAAGAGCCGTCGGCATTGAGTATTTTGATCTCCTGCAAATCATTCCCGTCGTAAGGATTGCTGAGCGGATAGACATAGAGTCGTAGGTGCAATTCGTCGCCGGCAGGCACGGAGACTGCCTGCCACATGGAAGACCAGCTGGCAACGTTGCTGCCGCCGACAATACCGAGTCGGGCGCTGTGATTGCCACTGTAGGCCTGGGCACTGGTGAAAATCCCCTTGGCCGGTGTGTTACCAAAGGTCCAGCCACTGGCCGATTCCATGTCGCTGTTCGCGAGCAGGTTGGTACAGGTGGGTCCCGCGGCTTGTGCCGGTATGACGAAGCCCCATGTCAGGCCGGCCAGGATACATCCTATCAGTAAGAGCAGGTTGAATCGCACCCGATGATGACGAACCATTTGTGGAAGCCTTATTGGAGTGGGGGAAACGGCGATTTACGGGCCAAGTTTACAATAAAACGGGAATGCAAGCAACATGGCCGTTGGTCACTCCGGCTCAACCCCGGCCGGTGTGCTCTGCTACAGGGGTGCCCTGATGAAAGTACATCTGCCAGTGTCCCTCCCTGTATTGCCAGACTGAGCTTCGCAATGAGCAGGTTATTGTTCCGTAAATAGGACACAGATTGGTATCAATGGTGACCCGTAGCCCAGAAAACCCGTAGATCAGTAGACCAGGACGGTTGAGGGCGGCGCCATTCACCCCGGTTTACCGGTTTTCTAATCTTCCGGGCTACAGATGGTCCATGTGCACAGATTATTTTCATCTTCATCGGCGTGCGCAAGGCGCACGGTTTGTCTGTTCAGAGGATACCAGCGGGAAGTTGGTGGTGTCAATGCTGCAGGCAGGAGGCATGATGGGATCTGGGTAAGTCTGGATTATCGCCGCTCAGCCCGGTATGTCCATAATGAAGTAAAGGAGAATCCCCACAACAAAAGCCAGATAACTCAGCACATGGAATTTGATGGCAAAGGGGAGCGCCCGCTGCTTATGTTGACGTACATACACCCGATACGCAATCAGATTTGCCAGCGATGCAATCAGGCTGCCAAATCCTCCCACGCTCACTCCCCACAACAGGGTCCTCCAGTGCGTGGTAAAGTCTGCCAGCAGCAGGGCTGCAGGCACATTGCTGATCACCTGACTCAGCAATGCCGCGAGCAGGAAAACATGGTGAGGATGGGTCAGTACATCTGAGAGGATGATGTGTAGATTATCTGTGAACCCGAAAAAGCCGGCAAAGGTGGCCAGCAATGCATAATCCACGCCAAGGCTTCTGCGATCAAAGGCCAGGGCATAGAAGATCGCCACCCATCCCATGATCAACGGCAAGGCTCGCAGCACTGCCAGGATGAAAAGAAACAACATCCCGATATAAATGTAGGCGGATGCTGTCAGTCGTTTCTGCTCGGCGGGGGCACAGGTGATTTTTTCGGCATCAACGATCCATGCCCCGGCCAGAAGCAGCAGCAGGAAAAGAGCGGAAAAGGGTGCAATTGTTGTTACAAAGTCCGTGAAGGACACGTTGTAAAACCAATAGATGAACAGGTTCTGGGGATTGCCAAATGGCGATATGGCCGAGCCCGCATTGGCTGCCAGCGCTTCCAGGATGATCACCCACTCTTTGTGTTTGATATGGAGCAGCAGGGTAAGCGGGACGACAGAGATCAGCGCCACGTCGTTGGTGACAAAGATCGAGAAGATGAACGTCGCTACAACCATCTTCCCTGCGACAAACCGGCCCTGTTCGAGCCGACCGGCTATGTGGGCGATAACGCCATGTTCCAGCAACCCTTTCGTGATCACGAACAACACGAACAGGATGTACAGGATCTCGATATCGGATTTTGAGTATGATGGCAGCCGCTGGAGATACAGGGATGTTGACAATAAGCCCAGGGCCGCCCCGATCAATAGCCATTCATCTTTTGCAAAGACACGCCATTTGTCGCGGATCATTCCTGTTCTCCAGGTAATTCAACAGTGGGTTGACGACTTCCGGGCAAGCTGTTGCCGATACTCTGCTGCAGTTCCTGCCGGGGGCGAGGGTGTGGCTACGAACGGCACCGTTTTGCTGTCCACAAATGGATTGCTATGGCTGCAATGGCCATGACCACAAAGGACAACAGTCCCGATTCAGGCCCGAACGCGCCGCCCACCACCATTTCCGGGCCGTTGATCTGATGATTGAGCAGGCGAAAGCCTTCCAGACCGCTTACGGGGAAGCCCAGGGCGCTTTCGAAAAAGTTCCAGCCGATATGCAATCCAATGGGGAGCCATAGTTGGCCACTGCGAATCCAACCATACGCCAGAAGGTATCCGGCCGCGATCAAACTCAAGATGGCGAGGAAATTGACGCCATCGTTACCGAGATGTCCGAGTGCAAAGATGAGGGATGATAAAAGTACTGCCCAACTCAG
>JAJRXO010000256.1 GCA_024276255.1 Chloroflexota bacterium
CTTTTGCTCCAGTCTCCTGTGTATGGTCCTTTTTTCGACGTGGTGCGCAACGGCCGTTTTGAGTTACAGGATGCACCCCTGGCGCTGGATAACGGCTATTATCGGCTGGACATGGCCGCCCTGTCTGCCGCGGTCACGCCCAGTACCCGGGCCTTCCTGCTGTGCAATCCCCAGAATCCCACGGGACGGGTATTCAGTCGCCACGAACTGGAGCAGATCGCCCAGTTTTGCCTGCAACACAATCTTACGATCCTGGCAGATGAAATACACGCGGATCTGGTGTACAGCGAAGCGCAGCACATCCCCATTGCATCGCTTGATCCCGACATTGCCCGCCATACCATCACCTGCATTGCGCCCAGCAAAACCTTCAATCTCGCCGGTCTCAAGGCTGCCGTTGCCATTATTCCCAATGCAGAATTGCGTAAACAGATGCAACGCAGCGAACGTGGACTGATGGCCAGGATCAATCTACTGGGCATGGTGGCCATGGAAACAGCCTATGCTCAGGGCGGCCCCTGGCTGGCTGCATTACGCGCCTACCTGCAAAACAATCGCGATACAATCATGGATTTCGTGGCCGCCGGAGAACTCCCCGGCGTGCGCATGACTCGCCCCGAGGGCACTTTTCTGGCCTGGCTCGACTTCAGAAACACACCCTGGGCCGATGCCCCCGCCAAACACATCCTGAACGAAGCCAGGGTGGCGCTTAACGAAGGAACATGGTTTGGTGACACGGGTCAGGGCTTTGCCCGCCTGAACTTCGGCTGTTCCCGTTCCGTATTGTTGCAAGGTTTGCAGCGCATCCGCACCGCCCTGCTGGCGGCATAATCCCCCGGGCTCCCCAGGAGTGAGAGCATGCCGTTTTTAGGAGAGCTGGCCGCGCTGGGCACAGCGATTTGCTGGTCGTTTACATCCACGTTCTTCACCATGGCCGGGCGCATGGTGGGCTCGGCGGTGGTCAATCGCATTCGCCTGATTCTGGCGATCGTGTTTCTCAGCCTGTCACATTGGTTGCTGCTGGGAACCTGGTTTCCGCAGGATGTGGCGCCGGAACGCGTGTGGTGGCTCGGCCTCTCTGGTGTGATCGGACTGGCCATGGGTGATGCCCTCCTCTTCCAGGCCTTTGTGCTCATTGGCCCTCGCCTGTCCATGCTGCTGATGAGCCTGGTGCCGGTGATTAGCACCATACTGGCGTGGTTCTTCCTGCACGAAACGCTGACTCCCATGCAACTGCTGGCCATCACGATTACGGTGGCCGGGGTGGCGTGGGTGGTGCTCGAACGCGCGCCGGCAGACAAAGCCACAACACAGGATAAAGTAAACTGGATGGGCATTGCTTTGGGGCTGGGAGGCGCCCTGGGACAGGCTATCGGCCTGATCACTGCCAAGAAAGGGCTGGCCGGTGATTTCTCAGCTTTGTCCGGCACCTTGATCCGCATGATAGCCGCCGCCGTGGTACTGTGGCTGCTGGCCGCACTCCGGGGCAAACTGCGCCCCACCCTGCGACAACTGGCTGCGACGCCGCAATCGTTCGGCTATATCCTGGGCGGCACCTTTTTCGGGCCGTTTTTGGGCGTTACGTTATCGCTGGTGGCAGTGCAGGCCACAGCCGTGGGCATAGCCAGTACCATCATCGCTCTGCCCCCCGTCTTTATGCTGCCCGTGGGCTATTTCGTCTTTCACGAACATATCAGCTGGCGGGCTGCCGTGGGCACTGTCATTGCCCTTGTGGGGGTGGCCATCTTGTTGCTCTGGGCATAAGGGGAACGAAAGTCACCTGCAGTTGCGCTCCCTGTCCCGACGGCCAGCTTTCCAGGCTGGCGAGGGCAATACGGCCCGGCGTGCCGGAAGCGGACAACGCCAGCCTGCCCGGTTCCTCCGCAATATCCCAGGCCGCGATCTGCGCTGAAACATCCAGCGTCAGTGCGCCCGCCTGTACAGGCACTGCCTCGCCAGGATTATACACCGCCGGTGCATTGGCGAAATTAAGCTGATCAGAGACAAAGGGCGCCACGTTCAGCCCCTGCAGGTACTTACCGGCGGCCCCCGTCTGCAAGATCACCTGCACGGTCAATTGTGCGTCGCGCACTTCCGCACCCGCCGGCAGCAGGGAGCGATCAAAGCTGAGGAACACGTTGTCGACTCCTGTGGGACGCACGATCAGGGCCGCGTAGGCATCGTAATTCACCGCCGGTTTGCCGCTGTCCACCCAGGTGTCGGTCAGCAGAGGCAATTGCACTGTCGTCCACACCCGGGCTGTACCTGTCGCCGTGGTTGTCCCTCCATCGTCATCCGTGACGGTAAGGAGCAAGCTGTACACGCCAGCGCTTTGATAGACATGGCTGGCAGTCACGTTGGGATCCGCGTCATCCAGCGTCAGCGGAGGCGTGCCATCGCCAAAGTCAATCGCCACCGACCAACTGTCCGCGCCCGGATCCACAAACGCAACCGTAACCGTCATAGCCTCGCCAACGCCGGCCTCTCCCACCACGAACTGCGTCACCTCCGGCGCCACGTTGCTGACCTGCGCCTGTGTCTGCGCCTGCGTGATGGCCGTGCCGTCATCAGCCTGCACGGTCAGCGTGAATACGCCGTTGTCGGCATAACGATGTTCGAGCTGGAAACTATGGTCGGGCGCCAGAAGCAGAGGCTGGGAACCGCTGCCGTCGCCGTAATCCACGCTCAACGTCCACTCGTCCGCTCCTGGATCCTGCAATTGTCCCTGCAATAGCAACGTCTCTCCCTCCGCGATCGGAGCGGGGTCGGATAACGTCAGGACGGGAGCCACGTTGGCCACCGTCACCGTAAACTGACCGCTGCTGCGACTCACGCCATCGTCGATGGCCACAGTCACCCCATACACTCCCTCCTGCACATATTGATGCTGCAGGGCAAACGCCTGGCCCGGCGTCACCCTCAGCGTCTCCGTGTCCGCGCCGTCGCCATAATCCACAGTGGCCGTCCAGCTGTCGGCATCGGGATCAGTAAATACCACCTGTGTCTGCAACACGTCCCCCTCGGAAAGCTGTTGATCTGCCGGTAACTGCAGGCCGGGGGCCGTGTTTTCTACCGTCACCGTCGTCGTCAGCACGCGGAAGGGCTGGGTCTGCTGATCGGTATAAAAAGCCAGCGCCCCCTCCAGGGTGCGGTTCCCGTGTCCGGGCAGGATATCCACCGTAAAACCGCCAGCCATCTGATCGCCCGTGGCCAGCGAACCCAGATATACGAAACCGCTGACATCCTGGGGTTGGGCGCCGGATAATGCCTGTAGATCCAGGGTCTGGCGTTGGGCCAGTATCGCGGACTCGGACGCCCCCACTGGAAACAGATCGCCGGTGACGCTGCCGGGCACATAACGCGTGCCTGCGGGCAGGGGCACAAATGCAAAGAAATCACCCGCCGAGCCCACATTCCGGGCATTAAAGGTCAGGGTCAATGCATCGCCCGTGTGCACCGAGGCGGCGCTGGCCACCGCCGCTCCCGCCACCTCATTCATGGCCTGCCACACCCGCACCGTGGCCTGTTCATGACTTTGCGCCAGCACTGCCACATGCAGGCCATATTGCACTCCCTCATCACCCGGATTCCCCGTGCCCAGGGCCTGCCCAGGCGCCACCTCCACCCCATACAGGTCTGCGTAAGGCCGACC
>JAJRXO010000257.1 GCA_024276255.1 Chloroflexota bacterium
TCATGCGGTGTCAATCGCTTTTTCACCACCGCCTGGCCTTGTATGGCCCAAAATCGGGGCGATTCGCTATTCGCTTGTTAAGGTGCGGCTATATCGACGATTTCCTCGCTAAATTAACTCTTGACATATTTTAGAACATCTTCTGGGCTACGGGCCACCATTGATACCAATCTGTGTCCTATTTCCGAAGCAGTCCGACTGCAAGCTGGCTGGCGCCGATACCAAGGAAAAGCGCTCGCAAAGCCGCCAAGAGCGCCAAGGATTTTTGCTCTTTCCTTTTGCGTTCTTTGCGCCTTGGCGAGAGACCTATTTTCGAAACAGTCCTATTTACGAAGCAATCACCATAACCCCACCAGAAAACCGGGAAACAAGCGTGCTGGCAGACGGCGCCGCTTGTCCCCGGTTTTCTGGTCTGTCGGGGCAGGTTATGATTCCAGCATGTCGGCTACCCAGTCCAGGTCCAGCTTTTCCAGGGTCTCACGTCGGGGAGTGCCGGTGGCCACATCCCAACCGGCCATGGCATAATAATGGTCTTTTGCCTGTTCTAGCTCCTGGGGATCCAGGGCAATGCCATCGCTGCGCCCGCCCTTGAGCGCTTTGTAAAGCTTTTTGGGCAACTTGTCCTGCTCGCGGGTAAAGCCTTCGCGGGCATTAAAGGCCCGCAGCAAATTCAGCCGCCGTTGGCCCACCGTGAGGATTTCATCGATGCTGATGTCCCAACCGGTCACATTGCGGATCATCTCGGCCAGTTCAGAGGTGTCGTAAAGCTGCCAGGACGGGCCCCACACAAATTGACACACGTTATAGGTATCGAGAGCGCTGTAAAGATATTCGGTGATCAGGGCAAAGCGCACTTTTTCTTCGTTGAGAACCTTGCTGGGTTGGGGATTAGTGAGGCCGATCTGCGCCATGCGTTCGGGATAGTACCGGTATGCCGGATCGTGTTCAGACGACTGATGATCAGCGCCAAAGGGATTGACAGCGTAGATCAGCCCCAACGACCGTTTGACCTGAGGCATGTGCGCAGGCAAAACAGAGCCCTTGACCGTGATCAGAAATTCTTCGCTGCCACGGCCGATGACAGCGGCAGCCCGCTCCGAGCCCTCAGCCAGGATGTCGCCTAAGCCCTGCCGGTGAGCGATTTGTTCCACCATCGTGACCATGGCCTCGGCATTGCCAAAGCGCAGCTCCACGCCGCCCGTATCCTCGGTGGTGATCAATCCGTGCTCAAAGCAATCCATGGCCCAGGCAATGGTGGCCCCGGTGGCAATCGTATCCATACCGTAGGCGCCACAGAGCTGGTTGGCGTACGACACAGCCACCAGATCGTCGATATTGCAGTATGAACCCAGGGCGGCCAGCGTCTCGTATTCGGGACCACCATAGCGGGGATCGACCTTGTAGGGGCCCTCGGTCACCTCCACCACGCGCTTACAACGCACGGTACAGGCATAACACGAGTGGCGATCCTTGAGGATCGTGTCAGCCATCCGTTCGCCCGAAATGGCCTCGGCATTTTCAAAATAACCGCTGTCCCAGTTGTGGGTGGGCAAGCCGCCAACCTTGTTCTGGGGTAAAACCACACCGGCCGTCCCCAGGATACCCGTGCTGTATACATCCGAATCGGGGAAGACCTTGGCGCCGTGGCGGGCGATGCCATTGAGCGCTTTCTTGTCGCTCACGGCAGGACGCTGGCTGCCACGCACCACCACAGCTTTCAACTTCTTACTGGCCATCACCGCCCCCATGCCGGTGCGGCCATTGGCGCGATTGGCCATGTTGATCAGGGCCGAAAAACGCACCTTGTTCTCACCGGCTATGCCGGCTTGCAGCACCTCAATGCGCTTGTCGCCCAGTTCTTCCTGGAGGATATCTTCCACCTCGCCGGTGGTCTTGCCCCACAGATGCCCGGCCGGGCGCAGCTCGGCTTCGCCATCATGCACCCACAGATACACGGGTTCGGCTGCCTGTCCGTGGATTACAAAGGCATCGAAACCGGAGAATTTCATTTCCGCCGGGAAATAGCCACCGGCCTGCGAATCACCAATCGCCCCTGTCTGCGGCGATTTGGCGACCGCGGCAATACGACTCTGGCCCGAGACAGGAACGCCGGTGAGCACGCTCAGAGCCAGGGTGAGGGTGTTCTCGGGGCCGAAGGGGTCGGCATGGGGCGGCGTGTTTTTGAGCAGATAATAGGCTCCCAGAGCACTCCCCCCCACGTAAGTACGATAAAAAGACTCAGATGGTGTTTCCACCTCCAGGGCCAGCCGATCCAGATATACATGCAAGATTTTGCCATGATAACCGAGGGGCATGGGAACAAACCTCCATTGTTCACGAGTGGGTCAATCAGAAATAGGCGATGATGGCCCCAGTTGCGCATACAGCTCTTCCATCCGGGGCACAATGCGATCCCAATTATACCGCATTTCTACCAAAACACGCCCCCGGCGGCCCATCGCTGATGCAGCTTGGCGTTGGCGCAGCAGATCGCGACAACGTTGAGCGAATGCAGCCGGGCTGTCGGCCAGGGCCAGATGTTCGCCATCGTCCACATCGATACCGTCGGCGCCGAGGCGAGTGGAAACGATGGGTTTGGCCATCGCCAGCGCTTCCAGGATCTTCAATCGGGTGCCGCCGCCCGCCAGCAATGGCGCCACATACACATCGGCATGGGCGATGTAGGGCTGGATGTCGGGCACAGTGCCCGTGATGGTGATATGGGGATGCGTAGACAAACGTTCGAGGCGCGTGTGGGGATTCTTGCCTACGATCCAAAAGTGAAGTTGCGGGAAATTCCCCAGCAATAACGGCAAAACGTGATCGGCAAACCACAGCACCCCATCCACGTTGGGCCGGAAGTCCATCTTGCCGGTGAATACCAGATGAGGGCCGGGAGCGGGATAGGGATTGGGGTGAGCTGTGTGGGGACTGTACGCAGCGAGGTCCACGCCGTTGCTCACGACCTGTATCGGAGGCGTGTGGGGCGCTGCCAGTTGCTGCAATGCCGCGGCATCGCCCTGGCTGACCGCGGCGATGCCAGCCGCGGCCTGCACGATATGCCGCTCATAACGCTGCAATTTCAGCGTCTGCACGGCAGAATAGGCAGCGGCGATCCAGCGGCGGGGGCGACGCACATCGGCCAGAAAGGCACGGCGCTGCAACAGGGCTTCGGCATTGTGCGCATCGTATATCACCGGCGGCAGGGCGACATGTGGACGCAACGCCAGCCAGTACGGGGCCATTTCAATGCCCTCCACCTGGAGGATATCAGGTGGATGACGACGAATATGCTGCTGCAGGCGGACAAGAGCGCTCGGCGACCACAAACGCAGGGCCATGTCGGGCAGGAGGCTGAACAGGAGACCGCGCAGGCGCTGAACCTGGCTGCGTTGTGGTTGAGGAGCCGTGATCAGATGCCTGGTAATTTCCCGCAGGGCAGGCACGGTAGGATCGTCGTCCGGCGCCAACAGGCTGAACAGATCAATACTGTGTCTCTGCGCCAGACGTTTGAGCAGATTGTAATTACGGAGCGTGGTGCCCTGATGAGGGGGATAGGGAAGCTGGGGGGTGAGGACAAGGATTTTCACGGTTTGCGTTTGAAAAACTGACGGACGATACGGGCGTTGGCCGCGGAGGCCATGAGGATGGGCTGCGGCGCTTTGCTGCCGTCGAGCATGCGGCGCACTGGCAGAGGAGAGCCATCGAACAGGGTGATCTCGCCGCCTGCCCGTTGCAGAATGGGCAACACACCGGCCACATCCCACAGGGCCGTGTGTGTGTTGAGCGCCGCCAGCACGCTGCCGCGGGCCACATAGCAGCCATGAGCGGCGCAGGCGCCCAGACTGCGGATCTTGCCTACGAAATCTGTATCCCAAATGAGATGCACATCAGATGAGCTGATGATCGAGCTCTCTTCATCCAGCACTTCCGGCTCCGGGGCCACGGCGATGACCTCACCATTACACATGGCCGGACCGCTGAGATCGGCAGTGAAACAATCATCCACCACCGGCAGGTACACTACCCCGGCCTGCATCTGATCCCCGACCATATAACCGATGCTCACACACCAGATAGGCAGGCCGGCAGCAAACATGCTGGTGCCATCGATGGGATCCAGAATCCATTGACATTCGGCGTTGCGCTGGCTATTGCTGCTTTCTTCGCCCAGAATGCCATCTGCGGGATAGCGACGGTGAATTTCATCGGCCAGGAAGGCCTCGACTGCACGATCGGCGGCGGTGACGATAGTTCGATCGGCTTTGCGTTCGGAAGTGGTGTGGCGATAATAACGCAGAGCCAACTCGCCAGCCCGCCTGGCCAGATCGACAACCCATTCCAGTTCAAAGGCATTTGCTGAGGATTTCTTCATAGGGGGAGCATAGCATGGAGCAGTGTAAAAACAAAAAAGGAGCGCAAATCAATCGCGCTCGCGGAGGGCTCAAGGCTGAAGATACAGCAGGGCGTCAGGTAGCAGGAAAGCGCTACCAGTTTCCAAGCTGCCATCGCCATATTTAGACGCAAAAGCACATGGCATCTATAATAAGGCCATGAGCACGACCCGCTTCCTGACTTTCCTGCAAGCCCACAATACCCTGTCCCTGGCCACGATCGATGCCAATGGCCAGCCCCATGCCTGTGCTTTGTTCTATGCGTGCGGTCCCGATTTAACACTATATTTCCTTTCCGATCCCCGCACGACCCATGCCCAACACCTCAAAGATGGCGCCCATGTGGCAGTGACCATCGAAAACAACAATCAGCATTGGCAGGAAATCCAGGGGTTGCAGATGCACGGTGTCGCATATCCTTGCAGCGAACCCGACGAAGAGGAGATAGCCCGCTTGCTGTACCGGCAGCGTTTCCCCATGATCGACTGGGTAGAAATGCTGGCAGTGCCGCTGCACCGCGCCCGCTACTATAAAATCGTCCCCACCTGGATGCGTCTGATCGACAATCGCAAGGGCTTCGGCCACAAAGAAGAATGGCGAAGAGAACCGCAATGACACGACGCTCGCAAGAAAAGGCCGCAGCCCTGGGGCATCCATCGTATGTCTGGCGGGCAGGCCAGCAACGGCGTCTGCAATTAATCAGCCGCTGGGCCTGCGTGGCCGATGCCGACGTACTGGTCGATGGGGCCGGTATCGGCATGTATAGCCGACACCTGACGGCTCTGGGAGGCCGCGTGATCTCGGTTGACATCGACTTCCCCAGCATGGTGAGCGCCCGCCAGGCGGTTGTCGATTGCCTGGTAAGCGCCTGCGAGGCACTGCCCTTTGCCTCCGGCTCTTTCGACACCGTGCTTTCGCACGAAGTGCTGGAACACGTGCAGGATGACGCCCGATCGCTGGCAGAGATCGCCCGCGTGCTGCGCCCCAACGGTCGCCTGGTGCTGTTTGTTCCCAACCGCCTGTATCCGTTCGAGACGCACGGCCACTACTGGAAGGGCGAATATCATTTCGGTAATACACCTTTCATCAACTGGCTGCCCGATCGCTGGCGGAATCAACTGGCTCCCCACGTGCGGGTCTACTCACCAGCCCACCTGCAAAGGCTGATCGCCAGCACCGGCCTGCGTATCCTGCATCACAGCCAGATCTACCCCGGCTACGATAACATCATCCATCGCGCTCCCCTCCTGGGACGTCTGATTCGCGGCCTGACCTATGGTCTGGAGAAAACGCCCCTCCGCGTGTTCGGCATCTCGCACTTCGTGGTCGCTGAAAAATAACAACGACGTTTCACCTCAAGTGACCGTCCCAAAAAACAATCTCCCTCCAGATCGGCAGAAGAGACAGGGTGCGCATGAGCGCAAAAAGACAGAATCGACCGGTAGCCCAACTCACCGGTCGATTCTGTGCAAAGGAGGAGGAAGAATGATGTTGCCAATATAGCACAGAGTTTGTATCAATGCTGTAAGCTAGCTTGCTTGTCGAATCATCCTCTCTATGCTAAACTGGCAGCAACTCCGACTTATGTCGTGTATGCTGATAATAATCATGACCACAACCTATTCCCCCACTCATTCCCCCAACCGTGTGGCTTTCTGGCAACTGGTACTTCTCTGGCTTCTGGTTCCGATTTTGGCAGTGCTGCTGCTGATCGCCCGTTTCGAGTGGCAGTACCGCGATCGCATATATCCCGGTATTCAGGCGTTGGGCCTGGATCTGAGCGGCCTTACACCGGAAAAGGCGAAAGCCGAATTGCAGGTGGCCGCCGCCCAATACGACCTGCCGCCCCTGGCCATTCGCTATGGCGACCAGGTATGGCCGTTGCAAACAGCAGAATTGGGGGTACAGGTGGATGTGAACGAGGTGGTGGCGGCCTCGTTTGCTCGCGGGCGCAATCAGGACCCGCTAACCAATCTGCAGGTGCAATGGCAGACGTTCTGGCAGGGGGTGCAGCAAACACCCAGGTTGAGCGCCAAACCGGGCGCCGTCACTGCCGCCGTGGCCGCCCGTACAGTCCCCCTCAATCGCCCCGCCACCGAACCCAGGCTCACCCTCAGCGACCTGCAGGTGGTGATCTCAGCCTCGCGGCCGGGGCAGGTTGTCGACGTGCTCGCCACCCGCGATCAGGTATTACAGCGCATTAGCGCTGGCACCGGAGGCGTGGTGGATGTGGTGGTACGCGAAGTGCAGGCCGCTGCTGCCGATGTCAGCGCCGGTCAGGAGGCAATCCAGCAGGTGCTGGACCATCCCATCGTGCTGGCCGATTCGCAGGGCGAATTCCAGTTTGCTCTGGACCCGGCCACCATGGCCACGGTACTGAGCTGGAAGGCCGATCCTGATGTAACGGGCGGTCTGCGTCCAGAAATCGACGAGGAAAAACTGCGGGCGCTGGTGGAAGGCTGGGCCCAACAGGTTTATCGGCCGCCCCTCAATGCCCGATTCGACTTCGATACCAAAACAGGCGCCCTGATCGAACTCTCGCCCAGCGTCAATGGCTATGCACTGGATGTGGATGCCACAGTAGCGGCTGTTGTCGACGCCGTGCAAACAGGCAAAGCTGAAGCCGTCCTCCCCATCCAGATGCTGCGCCCGGCTGTCGCCTCGGAAGATGCCGCGAATTTCGGCATCAAGGAACTGGTGTCCGAAGGGGTCACGCGTTTTGCCGGTTCCAGCGCCGCTCGCATAAAAAACATCGAAGTAGCAGCCTCCAAATTCGTGGGCGTGGTCATCCCCCCGGATGGCATCTTCTCATTCAACAAATACGTGGGCGACGTAACCGCGGCCAATGGTTTTGAAGATTCACTGATCATCTCTGGCGATCGCACGGCCGTGGGCGTCGGCGGGGGCGTGTGTCAGGTGAGCACCACGGTCTTTCGTGCCGCCTGGTTTGGCGGATTCCCCATTGTGGAACGCTGGAACCATGGCTACGTGGTGAGCTGGTACGGCGAACCCGGCCTCGACGCCACGATTTATACACCCAATGTAGATTTCAAGTTCCGCAATACCACGGGCAATTATCTATTGATCAAGCCCGTCGTCGACAGCAAGAAAGGGATTCTCAAATTCCAGTTTTATGGCACCAAGCCGGACTGGACGGTGGAAGCTCCCAAACCCAAGATATCAAATCGCAGAGATCCACCACCGCCGCTGTATATCGAGGACCCCTCGTTGCCCGATGGCAAGGCGGTCCAATTCGATTGGGCTGTGCGGGGCATGGATACAGTGGCCACCCGCAAGGTGATCGCCGCCGATGGGACCGTGCTGCTGGAAAACCGCATGGAAAGTCATTACCAGCCCTGGCAGGCCAAGTATCGCTTTGGCCCCGGTTTCACGCCGCCCGCCAATGCCGAGGTGGTGTACGCGCAGGAATCCGGCAGCAGTTGAGCGACCCGCGCCGCGGCGCCTGCCGAATCGACATGCTTTCCAGACTGCGCACAGGTTGACAAGCACTATCAGCATTCGTATAATACCACTACGTTGTGCCCCCGTGGCGGAATTGGCATACGCGGCAGGTTGAGGGCCTGTGCCCATTAGGGCGTCTCCGTTCGAGTCGGAGCGGGGGCACCACAACGAAGCGCCGGACACGTGTCCGGCGCTTTTTCTTTGCCCGCGTCTCTCAAACTGCCCACAGATTGGGAACAGCGCCGCGGGCTCTGCTATAATGCACCGTGCTATGCGTACTCTGGTCACGGGCGCTGCCGGCTTTGTCGGCGGCCATATGATCCACTATTTGCTCACTGACACCGATCAGGAGATCGTCGGCACGATCTACCGGCGTCAACCTCAGCACGCGTGGCCCAAACGCCGGGTGCACATCGAACAACTGGATCTGCGCGAAGAATCCGCTGTGGCCGAGATCATCACCCGCTGGCACCCTGACTTTATCATTCATCTGGCCGGGCAATCCTTTGTACCCGTCTCCTGGAAACACCCCTGGCCCACCTTCGAGCAGAACGTCCTCACGCTGATCAATATCCTCAAAGGCGTACAACTAACCCGGCTGAATGCCCGGATTCTGGTCATCGGCTCGGGTGAAGAATACGGCGAGATTCGCCCCGATGAATTGCCCATTAACGAAGATACACCGTTGCGGCCCACCTCTCCCTACGCCGTGAGCAAGGTGGCCGAAGATCTGCTGGGCTGGCAATACCACCGCAGCCACAAGCTGCACCTCATCCGCGTGCGTCCCTTCAATCATATCGGCCCGGGCCAGAACGAAAACTTCGTCACATCCAGTTTTGCCCGCCAGATCGCCCTCATCGAGGCAGGACAGATGCCGCCCGTGCTACGTCATGGCAATTTATCGGCACGCCGAGACTTCAGCGACGTGCGCGATGTCGTCCAGGCCTACTGGCTGATCCTGCAGCATGGCCAGCCCGGCGCCGTCTACAATGTGGGCAGCGGTCGCGGGGTGACCATCCGTACCATCCTCGACCATTATCTGGCCCAGGCGCGCGTTACCATCACCCTTGAGGAGGATCCGGGCCGCATGCGACCCGCCGACATTCCCACCATCATTTGCGATCCCGGCCGCCTGCAGCAGGCCACCGGCTGGTCGCCCCGCATTCCCCTGCAACAAACACTCAGCGATATCCTGGCTGACTGGCGTCAGCGCGTTTAAATCGCTCATATCAGAACAAAGGAAAGACTTATGCCCAAAGCACTAATAACCGGTATCACCGGCCAGGACGGTTCGTATCTGGCCGATCTCCTGTTGACAAAAGGTTACGACGTCATCGGAATGGTGCGTCGCAGCAGCACCGGCAACTTCAGCCGCATCGAACACATCCAGGACCGTATTCAGATCATTCAGGGCGATCTGGTGGATCAGGTGAGTCTGATCCACGTGCTGGAAGAGCACCGTCCAAACGAAATCTACAACCTGGCTGCTCAAAGCTTTGTGCCCACATCCTTTTCGCAACCCCTGCTCACGGGCGAAGTAACAGCCCTGGGCGTGACGCGTATGCTCGAGGCCATTCGCATTGTCGACAAAAACATCCGCTTTTATCAGGCCTCCAGCAGCGAGATGTTCGGCAAGGTGCGGGAAGTCCCGCAGCGCGAAAGCACCCCCTTCCA
>JAJRXO010000258.1 GCA_024276255.1 Chloroflexota bacterium
TCCAGCGCCCCATTGCCTTTCTGGCCAAACCCAATACCGCATTGCTGTTTGTGATCATTGCCGGTATCTGGAAATACACGCCCTTTGTGGTGATGATGACCCTGGCTCGATTGCAGGTCATGCCCATCGAGCTGGAGGAGGCCGCCCGCCGGGCCGGCGCCAACTCGTGGCAGCTCTTCCGCTACATCACGCTGCCCTGGTTACTGCCGGTCATCATCGTCACCCTGCTCCTGCGCACCATCTGGACGTTCCGCCAGTTCGACATCGTGTATCTCTTTGCCTTTGGCGGTCCCCTCTTCGGCACCACCACCCTGCCGGTGCTGGTACGTTATCTGGCCTTCGACGCCCAGAAGATCGGCCCGGCGGCAGCCACTGCCACCCTCATGCTGATCATGCTGTCGCTGATGTCGTGGGGCTACTTCGCCCTCTATAGTCGCGCCGAAGAAAAGCTTTCCTGAGAATCCGCACGCCGATTACTTCGCTGACACATTATTATCGTTCATTGTCGTGCCCTCCCCTGCCATGCGGGTGAGGGCCTTTGGCTATGGACCTGACCACTTGCCAGGCTCATGGCCTGCCGCTATAATGCGGGCACGCTCTTCACTCCGTCAGTGCCGTGCGCCCATGCCCAATCCTGCCCGTACAACGTTGTTCTCTTTTGTCTCCTTCGCCCTGGTAGCGGTGATGGGGTTGATCCTGTTGGCGGGCTGCGCCGAGCAGAGCGCTCCCCTGCCGCCCACGGCCACGCCCGCCCCTGTGATCGACGGCCCGATCGTGATCCCCTTCTTCACCACCGAAGCCGATCCCGGGCAGCTGGTGGTGTTGCAATCGCTGGTGAACGAATATCAAAAGCTGCATCCCAATGTCGAGATCGACATCATCCTGGCCTCACCCGCCTCCCGCGGGCGGCGTTTGCTGACGGCACTGGCCTCAGGCGCGGATCTGGGCATCTTTGAAATCGAGCCCACGCTGATGACCGACTGGATCGATGCGGGCTATTTACTGCCCCTGGATTCACTGGTGGAGGCCATCGGCGAACAGGATTACGTGGAGGGCAGCCTGTTTCGCTACCGGGATCATGTATACGCCATTCCGTATGCCATCAGCGTGTACGGTCTATGGGTGCGCACCGACCTGCTGGCCCAGGCGGGCCTTCCCCTGCCGCGCAATTACGACGAGCTACTGACCACCGCCGCAACCCTCAGCCGGGGCGAGACCTACGGCATTGCCCTGCCCGGCGGTCAGAACATTGCCTCTGTCAACTATTTTTCCACCTTTTTATGGCAGAATGGCGGCGATTATTTCGACTGCCGGGGGAATGTGATATTCGATTCGCCGCAAGCGCTGATCGCAGTGCAAAAATGGACGGAATTGACGCAGTACGCGCCGCCAGGATTTACTGTTTGGGGCTACAAGGAGCAGATCGACGCCTTTCTACGGGGCCGGGTGGCCATGGCCATGTATGGCGGTCGGCTGGGGGTGGCGATGGATGAGAAGACGCCGGAATTGGCAGACCGCGTGGCGCTGATCTTTCCGCCGTGGGGCGAACAGCAGGTGACCCTGGGCGTGTGGAGTCGCTTTGCCATTGCCGCCGGCACCAGACATCAAGACGAGGCCAAGGCCTTTTTACAGTGGCTGGTGAGCGGAGATCGTTTATTGCGTTACGATATGACGGTGCCCGGGCACATGATACCGCCGCTGCGTTCCGTCCAAGCCATGGCCCTGCAGGTCGATTCACCCTACGTGGCGCAACACAGCGACTGGATGCAGGCTTTTCAACAATGGGTGCCCTACACCAACCACCCCGCCATGAACATGGGCTCGCTGACCAGCGGGCATTTCCGTTCCTCGCACACGCCGCCGCCCTGGGCCGACCCGGCCTTTGCTGCTCCCGGCGTGATCGGCACCATGCTGCAGGAGATCTCCCTGGGTGGACAGGATCCGGTGATCGCCTGGCAGCAGGCAGTTCAACGCTTACAGCAAACCGTGGCCGACTGGAAGGCGCGCCATCCCCAGTGGCAGGCGCCTGATTGCAGCAATTAACGCCGCCTTCCTCTGCCCTTCCCCCTTCCTGTCCCTAACATCGCGTTGGCGCCGTTGTCGGGAGATATTACGTATTGCGTATCTCATAGGGCGGCATAGCCGCAACCAAATTTGTCAAATACCCGCCATAGTCGTTAAAGTATGACAACGACAATGATGGAGGAAAGCATGATGAAAAACTTTCGTGATGTCTATTTGGGAGAAACGA
>JAJRXO010000259.1 GCA_024276255.1 Chloroflexota bacterium
GCGTCAGCGGTCGTGTTCGGCGATGGCGCCATCGGCCTGCTGATTTTGCAGGTATTGCGCCAGAGTGGGGCAGCGGCCGTTTATCTGGTGGGGAAGAAAGCGGCCCGCCTGGCCGTGGCCCGGCAGTTGGGCGCTGAGAGGGTCATTGATATCGGCCGTGAAGACCCTGTGGCTGTGTTACAGGCACTCACCGGCGGCCAGGGCGTGCCGCGAGCGTTCGAGGCCGTGGGCCGGCAGGAGTCGCTACAGCAGGCGCTGGCAGTGCTACGAAAGGGCGGCATTGCCGTGCTGGTGGGTTTGTTCGCACAAGCGGACGTGTCGTTGCCCGTGAACTGGTTCGTACAAAAGGAGATTACGCTGAGCGGTGCGCAAGGTTATGCCTGGGACTTTCAACGGGCGCAGGCGTTGGTGGCGACGGCCAAGATAAGACCATCGGCTATCGTCAGCCATCAGTTTCCCCTCTCCGAGCTGCATCAGGCTTTTGAATTGCTAATGCAGCCAAATACCCCGGCCGTAAAGGTAGCAATTTGGATCGATGAAGAGGATTGAGCGGTGATGGATGTATGGGCAATCGCTCCTCCTCCTGCACGGCGCCATGCAGGAGGAGGCAATTTGCAGATGGGATCAGCCCTGTTTTTCTTGCAGCAGCTCAAACAGCCGGTTGGGGCTGAGGGGCGCTTCCAGCACTTCCAGATCGTACTCCGGCAGGGCGTCTTCCAGAGCCTGGGCAAAGAGCGGGGCCACGGGAATGGCGCCTGCTTCGCCCGTGCCCTTGGTGCCCAGCGGGTTCAGGGGCGAGGGCGTGACTTCATGGCCGATGATCATCGGGGGCACTTCCATGGCTGTGGGCAGTAGATAATCCATGAATGAGGCGGTGAGCAACTGGCCGTTTTCGTCGTAGAGTATCTTTTCGTAGTAGGCATTGCCAATGCCCTGGGCGATGCCGCCCTGTACCTGGCCATCAACGATCAGCGGATTCAGCACTGTGCCGCAGTCATGCACGGCCACGTACTTGAGTATCTTGATCATGGCCGTCTCCGGATCGACTTCCAGGATCATGGCGTGCACGCCGTTGGCCGTGGCGCCCCGCTCGGGGCCAAAGTAGTCGGTGGCTTCCAGGCCGGGCTCAGTGCCGGGCTTTACGGCCCCGCGCATGGGATTGGCCCGCACTGCCAGGTCCTTGATGGCGATGGCAAAGTCCGGATGGTTTTTGTCGCGCACCATGCCATCCACCAACTCCAGGTCCTCTTCCGGCGCTTCCAGCTCCCGGCTGGCCATGCGCAGGATCTTCTTGCGCACGGCCACGGCGGCGGCGTGGATGGCGTTACCGGCCACCACCGCCCCGCGACTGGCAAAGGTGCCGGTGCCCCAGTGGAACTGATCGGTATCGCCGGTGACCAGATGTACATCCCGTGGACTGACGCCCAGTTGATCGGCCACAACCTGGGCAAAGGACGTGAAATGTCCCTGGCCCTGTGTGCCGATGCCGGTGGCCACGTTGACCTTGCCCGTGGTCTCAACCTGGACGCGGGCGCCTTCATAGGGACCGATGCCTGTGCCTTCCACATAGGTGACCACGCCGATGCCCACGTGCCGGCCCTCGGCCCGCAACCGCGGCTGCTCCTCCTTGATGAACTTCTCGTAGCCGATCAGGTCCAGGGCCTTGTCCAGCGCCGGCTCGTAGTTGCCGCTGTCATAGACCAGGGGGGCGAAGTCCTGGTAGATGATCTCATTGTTGTAGGGGAAGCGGTCCGGCGGGATAAAGTTGCGGCGACGGATTTCCACCCGGTCAATGCCCAGCTCCTTGGCGGCGATATCCAGCATGCGCTCCATGACGAAGACCCCGTGCTGGCGACCCGCACCCCGGTAGGGTGTGACGAGCGTCTTGTTGGTGAATACCACCTTGAATTCCGAGCTATAATTGGGCACGTCGTAGCAGCCCAACAGGGTGCATTGGCTGTTGATGGGTACGGTCAGTCCATAGGGATCATAGGCGCCGGTATCATGAATGAATACGTCTTTGAAACCCAGGATCTTGCCATCGCGGTTAAGGGCGATCTCGGCCCAATGAATCTGATCCCGTTCGTGCGTTGTGGCAAAGAAATTCTCGCGACGATCCTCGATCCATTTCACCGGTCGATTGAGCTGGATGGCCGCCCACGGCACCAGCACTTCCTCAGGATAGAACATCATGATCTTGGGGCCGAAACCGCCGCCGATGAAGGGGGCAATCACCCGCACCTGCGATTCAGACAGGCCCAGCATGGCGGCCATGCCATTACGGATGACAACCGGCGCCTGCGTGGTGTCCCACATGGTCAGCCGCTGCATCTTGTCGTCCCATTGGGCGACCACACCCCGGTTCTCCATGGCCGCGGCGATGCCGTGATCATAGTACAGCCGGCGTTTGATCACCACATCGGCCTGCGCCCGGGCGCTTTCGTAATCCCCCTTTTCCTGGTGGATGTACGCCGCCAGGTTGGAGTCCAGGTCTTCGTGCACCAGGGGAGAATCGGGTTCCAGGGCTTTCTCCAGGTCGACCACCGCTGGCAGGGGATCGATATCAACAAAGACCTGTTCGGCGGCATCTTCGGCGATGTAACGGCTCTCGGCCACGATCATAACGATGGCCTCGCCCACGTGCCGCACCTTGTCCTTGGCCAGCGGTACCTGGGTGCGGGCATTGAAGATGGCGCCCTTGACCGGCGGCGGCGAGACCAGGGGCGGGCCCGGTCGCCAGTAGTCGCCCAGATCCTCGGCCGTGTATACGGCCACGACCCCGGGTATCTCGCGGGCAAAGCTGGTGTCGATGCTGCGGATGCGGCCATGGGCATAGTCGCTGCGCACGAAGGACACGTGCAACATATCCGGCAGGTGCACATCGTCGGTGAACAGGGCGCGGCCGGTGAGCAGGGCAGGGTCTTCGTTGCGCTTGATGCGTTGACCAACATAAC
>JAJRXO010000260.1 GCA_024276255.1 Chloroflexota bacterium
GGATGATGCCGGTTTGATTGCGGAAGAAGAGGAGGAAGCCGTGAGCGGGAATGGTCGTGCTGGTGGGGATATGATAGGGAGAGCTGCCGCCGTCGGCGTCGTCCAGCCACCAGCCGCCGATGTCGATGGGAAGGGATTGCGGGTTGTAGAGCTCGATATATTCGTCGTGAGAGTCGGCCTGACCGTTGCCGTCGAAGTCGATGGATTTGGGCGCGGGCAGGATTTCGTTGAGGAGGATGCTGTGGGCGGGGATGGAGGTGGGCGTTGGGGTGGGCGTTGAACTGGGAGTCGGCGTAACCGTCGTTGTGGGCGTGTTGGTGGGTGTAGGGGTCGGTATGATCGTCGGCGTGGAGGTTGCGCCCACCTCACTCTTGCCGCGGAATACAATATCATCCCAGAAAATAAATGGATCCATGCCGGTGGCAGGATCCATCATCAAACGTAACTGGGCACAGCTGGCCCCTGATGGAGCCGTGGCGCTGCCCGTTATTTCCTGCCAACTGTGCATCTGTGCCAGATCCGCATGGGAGCTGTTCGTGACCGATTGCTGGCTGCCACTGCAATCGCTATTGTTATACCAGGCGATACGCAGATAAACCGCGTCGAGTTGATCAGCAACTGGTATGAAAACCCATGCCCCGTATTCATACTGACTGCCGGCCTGGACAGCTACGTTTTGACGCAAGTATTTGGTGCTGTTGCTGCTGGAATCTATGTGACGGACCGCAAAGGTACCGTTGTACACTGGATCGGGAGCTGAAACGATCTCAGCACTACCTCCGTGCTTACCCCAGGGAGATAAACCACCGTTTTCAAAACCGGGATTAGCAAGCAGGTTGGATGCCTGCATATCAGCTGTGGGCGCTGCACTGAATATAAAGACCCCTGTCACCACACATAGCACCACCCACAGCAGGTGCTTGTGTCGCATCACCGAAACCTTCGTATGTATCTGTGATGATCAGGAACGTACAAACATGACCGGGCAGGGGGATTTACGCAAGACGCCTTCGGAGACGCTACCGAAGACCAGCCGGCTCAACCCGCCACGGCCGTGGGTCGATTGTATGATGAGGTCGATGTCGTGTTGTTTGGCATAATCGACAATGGCATCAGCCACATTATCTGCTTCCACCACATCGACGCTGACCTGTAAGCCCTCAGCCGCCAGGCGATCGGCAACCTGTTGCAGATAATTCAAGGCTTCCGCCCTCAATTCTTCGCTGTCGATCACTGGCAGGCTCATGCTGATATCAGGCGTCATGATCGGCAGGGGCAGGCGGATTACCTGCAACAATACGATTTCGGATACTTTTGCGCATAGATCTTTGGCCTGCACGAGCGCTTTCTCGGCAAGTTCAGAACCATCCAGTGGCACAAGGATGCGTTTATACATAAGTCACCTCCGCAGCATAAAAAAGAGAAACGAAAGCAATCGTGGTGAGGTGAATTCTGGCCCGTTTCGTCTCCCTTCAAAGTGATGGCGCCATTCCTGCCATGGTTTTTGCGAACCATGGCCTTTCTGCTTAGAGGGAGACTACCACCTCTATTATGGCACAGATTTCTGCCTGTTGAAAGAGGGGTTTCGGGGGCAATCTGGACGGGAAGGGATGCATCCATCCATTGTCGGCCTGCCTTCGCATACGCCCCCCGGCGCCCCCGCCCGGGGAGAGAAAGCCGTATCCGGGATCAGGCAATGGGCTCTGGTTGATAGTTGGATAATTCGGATAATGCCTGAGGATCCTTGATGGTGATGCGACGATAACCCAACTCAACCCATTTTTCTTTCTTGAAATCCCTCAGGATGGCGCTGATGGTTTCGCGATAGGTGCCGAGGCTGTCGGCCAGAGCCTGATGACTGACACGCACCTGATCATTATTGGCCAGATCGCGTCGTCGCAGAAGCTCACCGGCCAGCCGTTCTGGCAGGCGTTTATAGGCGACATCTTCCAGTCGGTTTTCTACCTGAGCCAGCCTCCGACCAAAGGTGCGCAACATGCCCAGCCCCAAAATCGGATGTTGTCGCGTAAAGGTAGTTGCCTGTTCGGCGTTGAGTTGCCAGATGACGCATGGATCGATGGCCTGAGCACACAAGCTGAGCGGAGTATCCATGTGCAAGACAGCGCCTTCACCAAATATCGATCCCGGTCCCAGGGTGGCTGTGACGATACTGCGGCCTTCTTTACTGGTAGCCACCAGTTGCAGGCGTCCGCTCATCAAGATATATAGATGCTCATCCAGCGCCTCCGGTGCTGCCGCACATTCTCCGGGCGCTACTCGTAAAATTTTCACCGCTCGTCCAAACGCCGGATCTTCATGGGGCAATTGGGCGAACAACTGCGGCATATCATCGGCGGGAAGGGGGGATGTCTTCTCTGTCATAAGGACCTCTCAGAGGTGATTTTGAAGCGGAGCTGTTTTTCGGGTAGGGCCACCGTCAGATCAGGCGGGATCTGCTGCAAAACCCGTGTCGCCATCAGAATCCCTGTTGGGGGGGTTTTGTTCCCATAATGAATTGGAAGTTACATTCCTTATTGTACTGCCAAATGGGAGGGACTGCAAGCAATGTTTTCGCGCCTCATCTATTCGATTGCCTGCTGATCAAGCGCTGTTATCGGGATGCCTGGGGAGCCCGGGCGAGTTGTTGGTTCTGCTTGCGTAATGAAATCAGTACCGCGCCCAGGTAAACAAAGTAGGAGATAGCCTCGGTCAGCGATGGGTTACCATTGTAACCAAACAATGCCTTGAGAATAACACCCAGCGTTGAGTTCTCATTCAATAGCGGGTTGATATCCCAAACATGCTCGATAACAGAGGGTATCCATCCTACTTCGTTGAATTCGTGTACTCCATGAGCGACGAGGCCGGCGGCGAAGAACAGCAGCAGGATGCCCGTGACCTGGAAAAAACGACGCAGGTCGAGA
>JAJRXO010000261.1 GCA_024276255.1 Chloroflexota bacterium
AGCAAATCAGATGGGGCTTTTTGGGCCGTCTGGGGGGTGGACAAGCGGCCATGCCCCAAGGTATCATGGTTGACATGAAACTGGCACTTGTTCATGACTGGCTCAACCAGATCGGAGGCGCTGAAGACGTGCTGCTCGATTTGCAGCAGCTCTTCCCGCACGCCCCCATTTATACATCCATCTATGATCGTCAGCGCATGCCCGCGTACATGCAGCAATGGGATATCCGCACCAACTGGCTCGATCGCCTGCCCGGCATCCACCGTCATCATCAGCCCTATCTACCGCTGTATCCCCTGGGTTTCAGTCGCACCGATCTCAGCGCCTATGACATCGTTCTCAGTAACAAATCGGGCTTTTGTCACGGCGTGCAACGACGGGACGACGCTGCCCACATCTGCTACTGCCTTACCCCCACCCGCTACGTGTGGCTGACGCAGGATTATCTGGCTCGCGAGGGCATGGGCAGGGTGGTGGACCTGGGGCTGAAGCCACTGAACCTGTGGCTGCAACGCTGGGATTATGCCGCCGCCCAACGCGTCACCCATTTTATTGCCATCAGCACCGAAGTGCAGGAGCGCATCCGCCGCTACTACCACCGCCAGAGCACCATTATCTACCCTCCTGTCGATACCGAACGGTTTCAACCCGACGAGCGTCCTCCCGAGCCTTTCTTTCTCTCTCTGGGCCGCCTCATCCCTTACAAACGCGTGGATCTGGCCATCGAGGCCTGTAATCGCCTGGGGGCACGCCTGCTGATCGCCGGCGCCGGCCGTGACCGCGAACGGCTGCAAGCCCTGGCCGGCCCCACCATCGAATTCCTGGGCCGGGTATCCAATAGGGAAGCGGCGAATCTCATGGCCCGCTGCCAGGCCTTTTTATTTCCCGGCCGGGAGGATTTCGGCATCACGCCATTGCAGGCGCAGGCCGCAGGCCGTCCTGTGATCGCCTTCGCCGGTGGCGGCGCCCTGGATACCGTTATCCCCGGCCAGACTGGCGAACTGTTTTCCGAACAGAGCGTTGATGCCCTGACAGAAGTACTGGCCAACTTTGATCCCCATCAGTACCACCCCCACGTGTGCCGCCAAAATGCCCTGCGCTTTGATCGCCGCCGTTTCCGGCAGGAGATGCGGGCTTATGTGCAGCGTGTGTATGATGATCGTGAAGCGCCATCAGCCCATACGCCGCCCACCTCACTCAGTCGGAGCTCGATGCCTGAATACGTTCCGAAATGAGAATGGCCAACATCAGAAAGAGAACAATGATTGCGTTCATGATACGAAACCTCCTTGTGTAGGTAAGATGTCATGAAGCAGATATGCCTACTACATGACACAGGATCAGCTTATCACAGATGTGCAGGCGTTGCTGCACGTCCGACTGTCGCTCAGGCGTCAGTTTCCCTACGCAGGGGTTTGCCTGCTACGGTGGGGCTCGAGTAAGATAGGGGCACAGGTCCCTGGTCGCAAAAAATGGCCAACCCGGGAGGGATGGCGCAAGCGCGCAGAGGTAAGCCCGGCTATCCTGGCGGCCCTGTGCAGGAAAAACAGACCCAGGTGATGCTGTATTGAACACCATGAGTAAAGTACCACTCAGCGAGTTGAGCCAGCAATTGCAAACCCTGTTCGAAGCCGAAGCCGACTATGAGGCAGGCTTCGCCCTGGGACGCCATATTCTGCGGTACTGGCCGCATCATGTGCAAACCTATGCCCAAATGGGCCTGGCCGCCCTTAGCGTGGGCATGTATGCTGACGCAGCCGATGTGTTGCGCCGTGCTCTGAGTGTCGATCCGCAGGCAGGGGTGCTATGGGCCGCGTTGCGGCAGGCTGCCGCCGCCCTGGGCCGCGAAGATGAGGTGGCTATCGCCATGGCCCATGAACACGACTTACTGCAGGGCGAGGCTGATGCCCAGCGCACGCTCTATGCCGAAGCGCTGCAGGCGACCCGCCAGGAGCACTGGCCCCAGGCCCTGCGCGCCTATCAGCGCCTGTATGCCAGGCAGCCGGCGCGCATGGACATTGCCCTGGGATACGCCCACAGCCTGTTCCAGCTGGAGCGCTTTGAAGCCTGCGTGGCTGTCAGCCAGCGAATCCTGGAAGAATTGCCTTTCAGCCTTAAGGCGCACTGGCTCATGGTGCGATGCGCCTATGCCAGCACCCTGGGCAGCATCGACGTTTACAGCCATCTCAAGGTCATCGATGGCCTCGACCCCGATTACAGCTATGCTCGCCGCTGGTTTCCGGACCTGGAACCGCCGGTAGAACCCCCCACCTGCCCCGCCTGGGATGCCACAGAGCGCTGGTCGATCGCCTGATCTCCACGTCCGGCCCCTCCATCTTTGCTACACCCCGGCATGATACTCTATCATGCCTTCATCATTTATACAGGAGCCACAAACATATGGAACGCACCTTTGTTATGCTCAAGCCCGATGCTGTCCAGCGCGGACTCATCGGCGAAATCATCGGCCGCTTTGAAAAGCGCGGCCTGAAAATCATCGCCATGAAAATGCTGCATGTACCGCAAAGCCTGGCCGAAAAACACTATGCCGTGCACAAAGAGCGCCCTTTCTACCCGGGCCTGATCAAATACATTACCTCAGGCCCGGTCGTCGCCATGGTACTCGAGGGCCCCAATGCCATTCAGGCCGCCCGTAATACCATGGGCGCCACCAATCCAGTAGATGCTACTCCCGGCACCATCCGCGCCGACCTGGGCATGGAAATCGGCCGCAATCTCGTCCACGGCTCCGATGGCCCCGAAACCGCGGCCTTTGAAATCGGCCTGTGGTTTGGCACTGAACTGCAAAGCTGGCAACGCGACCTCGATCGCTGGATTCTGGAATAAACCAGCAGCCTGCTAATGAAAAGGGACAGGCCTTGATAGGCTCTGTCCCTTTTTTACTGCTTCGTAAATAAGCCTCTCGCAAAGGCGCAAAGCCGCCAAGGAAAAATAGAAAAATATCCTTTGCGCTCTTGGCGTCTTGGCGAGAGATTTTCATCCGTTTTGGCGTGCAGCTTGCGCACCGTAGGTCTGTTCCGTAAATAGAACGCTGATGCCGCTGATCGTCAGGATGCCGCTGATCAAAAAGATAAAAATCTGCGCCAATCCGCGTTCATCTATGTCCTGGTAACAATCGACAATCGTTGTCCGTGGGAATGATATGTTTGATAACAATCTCATCCTGTCCGACGACGATATGATCAATTAACAACCGAATAACTTTCTGTTTGGTCTCCGGC
>JAJRXO010000262.1 GCA_024276255.1 Chloroflexota bacterium
CCGGAGGAATTCAGGCGCGTGGGATCTGTGGTTCGGGCATTATCGAGGCTGTGCCCGAGATGTTCGCCGCCGGCATCATCACGGCCAGTGGTCGTTTCGCCCGCGGCCTGGATACGCCGCGGCTGACCGAGATCGAGGGCATGAAGGCCTTCGTGCTGGCCGACGCCAGCCAATCCGCCACCGGATCGCCCATCGTGGTATCGCAACGAGACGTTCGCAACATCCAGCTGGCCAAGGCCTCGCTGCACGTGGCCGCTCAACTGCTCATGCGAGAGCTCGGGGTCACGACCGTGGATCGCATCGTGCTGGCCGGGGCGTTTGGCAATGTCATCGATCCCTACTACGCCCTGGCCCTGGGCATGATCCCTCCCTGTCCTCTATCCCGGATAACTTCCGCCGGCAATGCCGCGGGCGACGGCGCCCGTATTGCCCTGCTCAACAGGACGATGCGGTTTGAGGCTGCCCGCGTCGCCCGTTGGGTCGAGCATGTTGATCAACCCATGGAAGATGAATTTCAATCCCTGTTTATGGCATCCCTGTCATTTCCCACCATTCCCGAGGCGATTTATGCAACTAGACCAAAGTAATATCGAAGCCATGCGAGAGAGGCTACGCGCCAACATCACCACCGGCGACAGGCTGCTGGGCGTGCAGCTGGCGCAGGAAGCACTGGCCGCACAGATGTCACCGCTGGAGTTCTTTCATGCGGTGATCGATCCGGTGCTGGAGGAAATCGGAGATCAGTTCGCCCGGCTGGAGATCTTCCTGCCGGAACTCATGCGGGCGGGGATGGTTGTAAAGGCAATGCAAAAGGAAGTGCTGGAGCCGGCGATAATGGCGGGGAGCGGGAAGAGCAATGTCACAGGTCGGGTGATCATCGGCGCCTGTCAGGGAGACATCCATGACATCGGCAAGAACATGGTAGCCCTGATGCTACAGATCAACGGCTTCGAGGTCACAGACCTGGGCACCAACGTGGCCCCGCGCACCTTTATCGAAACTGCTCGCCAGAAACAGGCGGACATCATCGCCATGTCATCCCTGCTTACCACCTCGATGCCCTACATCCGGGATCTGGTGCAATTGCTGGAAGGCTTCGGCCTGCGCGATCAATTCCTTGTCGTGGCCGGCGGCGCTGCCGTGACCCCCGATTGGGCGCAATCAATCGGCATCGACGGCTTCGGCGAAGATGCCGTGGAGGCCGTCAACATCTGCCGGAACCTGCTCCTGCCCCGCAAGGAGGGCCTGGCATGAAAAATACCACACGTTTGCTCGATATCCTGGATCGGATGGAGACGGGGCCCATTGTGGAGGAAACGCAATGGGATATGTTCATGGTGCCCGACGAGGTCGCCCGCGTGCAGGTCGAATTCGACATCGATCTCAAGGCGCTTGGCGACGTCCTGGTTCCGACCGATGATGCCCTGGCCGACCGCGTGTTTGAGGCCGGCCTGGCGCTGGCCGAGCGCCTGGGCGTTTACTGCATCAGCACCTCCCGCCAGATCAAATTCAGCCGTGATGAGATACTAACCGCCTTATCCGTGGCCCCCACGGCTGTAACATTCGGCGAGGGCGGCGATCGTCATACTGAGCGCAAACGGGGGGTCGAGGACAGCGCCCACCTCACGATCAAGGGCGGCGGCGTGGGCACGCCCATCCCCGAGGCGCTATACATGGCTGTGCATCAATCCTACGCCCAGGAGCCGCTGATCGATGGCATGATCAACTGCACGCTGGAGCGAGTCTACGGCCGGGAGATCCGCAGTCGCTCACCCTGGGAAGTGCTGGGAGGCTGGCATGAGGTCGAGCTCACCAAGGCTGCCTGTCGCCGCGCCGGTCGACCGGGACTGGGCCTGGGCTGTGTGGAGAATGCGGTGTCAGAACTGGCCGAACTTTCGGCCACGTCGTACAGGGGGTTCAGCCCCAACGACTGGCACCACATTGCCATGATCTCCGAATTCAAGACCGATTACGGCGCCCTCAGCAAGCTGGCCCATCTCGTGCGTACCGGCAGCGTCATCCACGCCTTTTATAACACCATCTACGGCGGCTCGGTGGGAGGCAAGGAGGGCATGGCCATTGCCATCGTCACGGGCAGCATCCTCTTGCAGATGGTCTACATGACCAACACCCACTCTGTTTCCCCGGCCCATCCCTTCTTCGATAATGACACGACCCCGGAGATGATCCAGGCCATCAGCATCGCCCATCAGGCCCTGGCCCGCAACAGCCGCCTGCTCACCGATCTCGTAATCACGCCCGTGAGCGGCCCCGGCACCAAAACCCTGTTGTATGAAACCGCGGCCATGGCCATCATGGCGGCGGCCTCGGGTACGTGTGGCCTGATCGGCCCCCGCTCGGCCGCCGGCACCCATCCCGCCCATGTCTCCGGC
>JAJRXO010000263.1 GCA_024276255.1 Chloroflexota bacterium
TGGCGCGGAGAGCAAGCGCGAGCGCGGGGCCAGTAGCGCTCTGCCCCCCATCTATTTTTTGCATGTGTGGTGGGCGCGCCGCCCCCTCATCGCCAGCCGTGCCGCCATCCTGGCCGGGGTTCTGCCCCAATGGTCGGAAGATTGGCCGTCCGACTTGCTGCAACGATTCCCCTCCAGCGAAGCGTATCACAAGTGGTTTCTCGAATTAAGCGGTATTTGGGGAGATCCGGTCGAGGCCAGGAAACTACTGGATTGGGCAAAACAACAGGGAAAATCAATTCCAAACCCATATACACACGAACGCGCTTTCAAGGTCAACCCTGATTCCGAGCATCTGGAGACAATGGGTGATTTACTTGAACATACTTGGGGCACCCGAGACATCACCGTACTCGACCCCTTCGCTGGCGGCGGTTCCATCCCCTTCGAAGCGTTGCGCTATGGTTTCACCACCATCGCCAATGATCTCAACCCCGTGGCCGCCGTCATCCTCAAAGCCACGCTCGATTACCCCGCCCGCTATGGCCGCTCCCTGGCCGATGATATCCGCAAATGGGGCAATCGCTGGTACGAATTGGTCAAGCCCAAGCTACAGCGCTACTTCACGCCATTGCCGCCTAACGCCGAAGGCACTGCCTACCTGTGGGCGCGCACGGTGGCCGACCCGGCGACGGGCAAGCCTGTACCGCTCAGCCCTAACTGGTGGCTGCGCAAAGGCAGCAAACCCGTGGCCGTCAAGCTCATCGCCGAGGAGGGCATGGACGCGCCCTGCTTCGAGATCGTGACCGGCAGCCGGGTGCAAGAAGCCCGGCCGGATGTGGGCACCATCAGCCGGGGCACAGGCCGCTCGCCCTGGACAGGCGAGACCATCCTCGGCGATTACATCAAGGCCGAAGCCCAGGCCGGGCGCATGGGACAGATGCTGTACGCCGTGGCCACCAAAGTCCGTGGCGGATTCGAGTTCAGAGCGCCGACCGAGGAAGACCTGGCGGCCGTGCAGAAGGCGGAGGCGGAGCTGGCCAGGAAAAAACCGGAGTGGCTGGCCAAAGATATCATTCCCAACGAGCCATTCCCAGGCGGTAATGACAACCGCCCTCTGACATACGGCATGCCTAACTGGTCGGATTTCTTCTCACCCAGGCAACTACTAGCGATAGGCACATTTCAGGAAGAACGGCAACATACTGCCAATGAGCTGCGCAAAGAGACTAGCAATGAGCGGGCTAATGCTATCGAGACGTACATGGGTATAATGCTGGATAAAGCGATCATTTATAACAACCGGAGTTGCCGCTTTGATCCAGGGCGAGGCATTCGCAGTGTTTTTGATCGACATGATTTTGCATTTGTATCAAGCCATGCCGAATTCGATGCCTCTGCAAATCTGTTACCGTGGTCTGTCGACCAGGCAGTTGATGCCTATACAGAAATGGCCAGCCTCGTTGCACCAGTCCAATTGACACTCGAACAATCGGGAATAAGCAAATCTGTCGATAGATTGCAAATCTTCCAGGGTTCGGCAACAAATCTGACTCAAATTCCTGAACGCAGTATTCACAACATCACCGTCGATCCCCCCTACTACGACAATGTTCAGTATGCGGAACTGTCAGACTTTTTCTACGTCTGGCTCAAACGCAGCGTCGGCCATCTCTTCCCCGAATTCTTCAGGGACGAACTGACCAATAAAGATGATGAGGCTGTGGCCAATCCCGCCCGCTTTGCAGCGTTAGGCAGGAAAAAGAAGCAATTGGCTGAGCAGGATTACCAGCGCAAGATGGCTGCCGCCTTTCAGGAAATGCACCGGGTGCTGCGGGATGACGGCTCTCTTATCGTCATGTTCACCCACAAACGGGTCGAGGCCTGGGACACGCTGGCTTCGGCGTTGATCGGGGCGGGGTTCGCCATCAAGGCATCCTGGCCCGTCCACACCGAAAGCGAACACAGCCTACATCAGGCCAAGAAAAACGCCGCTGCCAGCACCATCCTCCTGGTCTGCCGCAAACGATCTGCTGACGCTCACAAGGATATGCCGGGAGAGGGCGTCACCTGGTGGGATGATATCAAA
>JAJRXO010000264.1 GCA_024276255.1 Chloroflexota bacterium
ATGCGAACATCTCGGCGCTGGCGCATCAGCGATTTCAACATGATCAATGGACCAGCTTCAGTCTGGCCAGACACGAACAGGACTATCAACAGCAGCCCATGACCTGCGATCAATGCCATCGCGATCTGGTCTTCACGCCCGATCATATCGATTGTGTGAGCTGCCATGCCGACCATGATGGCCCTTTCATGGCCGATCATCAACGGGTGTTTGGGTCTTCCTGTCTCAGTTGTCACGATGGCCACGATGCCATGTCTGACTTCGACCACGCCACCATCTATCCCCTGGAGGGGGTGCATGCAGACACGGCATGTGAGGCGTGCCATCAAAACCAGGTGTTCTCAGGCACGGTGCGCGAGTGCATCGGTTGTCATGCCGAGCCTGCACTGCATGCCGGCAGATTCGGCCTTGACTGTGGCCGCTGCCATACCGCCAAAGCCTGGTCTCCGGCCCAGCTGACACGCCACATCTTCCCTCTCGATCACGGTGGCGAGGGTAAGATCGAATGCGCCGTGTGCCATGAAAACACCTATGTGCTCTACACCTGCACCAACTGCCACGCCCATCCCCGGCAGGAGATCAAACGTCAGCACCTTGAAGAGGGCATCGACGATTTCGAAGCCTGCATCGAATGCCATCCTACCGGTCTTAAAACGGAAAATAATGAAAAATCAGACAACTGAACCCCACCGCATTGCTTTGTCGGGCCTCTTGCGGGCTCTGTTCCTGGCTTCCTTGCTGCTGAGCTTTCCCCTGCCATCGGTCCGGGCTCAGGATATGCAGATTCAGCAATTGCGCATTCAGGTCATGCCCGAATTCGATGATCCGCGCGTGCTCGTCATCGTCCAGGGGCGGCTGAATATCGACGGTCAGACCCCGCAGACAGTGACCTTCCGCCTGCCGGCGAACGCGCAAATCAACCAGATGGCGGCCATGGACGTGACCAGCGGCGCGGTTGTGCCTGAGACTTACGATAGCGTGCCCGATCCGGCCGATTCCAGATGGGTGCTGGTGAGCTATACCCTGGACAGCGCCCACTTCTTCTACGAATACTACGACGATAGCCTGGACCTCAGCCAGCCCTCCCGTCAGTTCACATACATCTTCAATAGCCCTCTGGCGGTCGCGGATCTGCAGGTCGATGTGCAGGAGCCTTCGCGAGCGAGCAACTTTACGCTCTCGCCCTCAGCATCCCTCAACTATGAGGACGAAAGCTTTGGTTTCAGCCACCATCAGATCAACGTGGGTGCTCTGGCCGCCAACACCGATATGAAGATCGACATCGCCTATAGCAAAGCTGATGCTACGCCCTCGATCTCACGGCAGCAACTGGTGGGCGGGCAGGCAGTCCCCACCGTGATGCCCTCATCTTCCGCCATGCCTCAGCTTTCCGGTGATCCCCATGCCAGCCCCCAGGCTCCGGCCCCCAGCCGCCCCTGGGCGGTCGTGCTTGGCGGGCTTGCGGCCGTTGTCCTGTTGGCCGGCCTGGTCTTGTTATGGCGCAGTCGGCAGCCGGTTCGACCTCCTCTCAGCAATGTCGCAGCCGGAAACGATTTATTCTGCCGCCAGTGCGGCGCTGCCCTGCAATCCGGCTCCCGTTTTTGTCATGTGTGCGGGCAGCCTGTCCCTGAACCCCCCACAGAATCCTGATCCGTTTCCCTGCCGTGCAGGGACTTCTCGCCCTGTCTTCGCCTCCGCGCCATCGTTTCGACGCTCCCAGGAACACTGAGAGGTACTTCACGTGAAGAAAACCCTGATACTTCTCACAACCTTTATCGTGCTGTTCGTTATCACAGCAGCAATTTGGGCTTTTTGGCCGGGATCGGGCGCGCTGCGCACAAGCTCTCTGGCAACCATGACGCCCACCCCCGCCGCCAGCCAAACCCCTCAACCGGGCGGTGGCACAATCCAGCCGGAGACGGTTGCCTTTGTCGGGCAGATAGATCACAGTTTTTATCCTCTCACCGGGGCTCATACCGATCTCGAATGCGCGGCCTGCCATGCCAACGGGATTTATGCCAACACACCCAAGGTCTGCAGCAGCTGCCATCAAGCTCCTGAAAATCATTTCGCGGGCGAATGTGATTCCTGTCATCTCACCGAGAATTGGACTCCCTACCAG
>JAJRXO010000265.1 GCA_024276255.1 Chloroflexota bacterium
GTGGTGCTTTCGAGCATGACGGCCGGGAATTCGTATACCGTGGGAGCGCTGACGTCAAGCACCTTATCCAGATAATCGGGCTCGTACCAGGCTCGCAGATAGACCTTCTGGCGGGCATTGGCGCCTTCACGGGAGATGTAGCGATACAGATCCGCCAGCGCTTCTCCCGAGTTACGGAATTCATTCATGTACGCGGGATTGAAGGAGAGTGAATCGCCGGGTGGAGCCTGCACGTGTTTGGGATTGAATGGCGCCCACGGATCGGAGTAGGGAAGCACCTCAACCGGATAGGCTCCCTGTATGGGATCAGCGGCCGCCAGTAAGCCGGGCCCCATGTTGCCCAGGCCGAAGATGCGCAGGCCATTGGCATCCTTGAGTATCTTGCCATCCTGCGCCGGATCGAACCAGAAACTAAGGCGATCAGCGGCGCTGATATCGGGCAGGGTGGTGCGAAAATGGCCGCTGAAGAGGTAGAGATCGGGCTTGTTGGCGGTGCGGGCGGATGCAGCATCCGGGAAGACGAACTCGGTGAAGAGGTACGGTAGGGTCCAGTTTTGCTGGCTATACCAGTACTCAGAAGCCGATTCCTCGCCCAGCAACTCCTTGTGCTCGTTCAACAGGCTCATGTTGGGCTCTTCCCGCACGTAATAGTGCAGCATCTCGGCGGGATTGCTGTAGAGCACGCCCTCGGTTGAGCTTGCGCGATAGGCGCGATAAGGGAAGGGACCGTTGCGCTGCAGGATGGGAGCCAGGGGGCCGTACAGCGTACCCATCACCCGCGGACTATCCGCCGAATCAAGATAGGGCACGTCCAGCACATCGTGCAGGGCATAATGCTCGTAGTTGAAGGGCGGCAGCATGCTCAGCCAGTCCTCGAAGCCGTAGGGCTGAAGGCGTACAGAGTGCAGGTCGATAGCCACTTCGGACTTGGGAATGGGACTGCGCAGGGTGATGAAACCAAATTGCTCGTTACCGTTGCTGCCAATGGCGACCACATCATACTGATGGCCATCCACGTAGAAACGCTTGAGGAACCAGGGATCTCCCGCCTGCAGATCGATGACGCCGGGCGCCGAGACCATGGCACTGAAGGGGGCCCCCAGCGCCCGCCCCACGCGCAGCTGCGCCATGTTTTCGGCTGTATCCACATTGGTGACCTGGATGAAGAAAGCACCAGATGGCACCACGCCCATGTTGGGCGCCTTGGTGCCCGGGAAATGACGCCCATACAGCCACATGTCGCCCTGCGAAATGACCTGGGAACCCATGTAGAAGGGGGCCAGATCACCTGTGTACCAGATATCGACTGAAACGCCATTGTTGGTCACCCCCTTGAGGACGACCATGTGATCGAGAAATTGAACGGCCTGATTCAGGCGACGATCCACCGGGTCGAGAGAGAGAATGACCAGTTCATCGCCGCTGAGGGCGTTGCCATCCGTATCGAGTGCATCCAGTACATTGTCGCCATCAAAATCAGCGTTGATGCCGGTTTTCTGGCTCAGCGAAGCCTCACTGTCGATGATAACGATGTCGGAGCGACCGTCAAAATCGCCGTCCAGGCTGGTAAGCCCGTAGCCGTGCGGGTCAAAGGCCACGCGACTGTCGTTGACAAAGAGATCGCCGCCCCGCATGCCCACGGGAAACACAAAACTGCTGTTTCCCACCTGGCCATACGCTGGCGGCGGCTGATTGGCGCTGCTGCCATACTGCACCAGTTGATACGTGTATTCCTGCATGATGGCCGGGCCCGTGGCATCACCGACATCGGCACTGCCGTTGCCGTCGAGATCCAGGTAGAGATTCAACGGCTCATACCACTCCCGCAGATTGACTTTTTCGGCCCCATTGACTGCTCCCAGGAAGATCTTGGAGTACAGGACATCCGCATGTAGCTCATCGAAGGACTCCAATTCACTCAGCCAGGCCGGATCCCAGGTGACGAAATCCTTGACCGGCGCCTGGGGCCCTCGCGGATCAGTAATCGAAGCCAGGTCAGTATAGGGGGCATCTTCTGGCGAAATA
>JAJRXO010000266.1 GCA_024276255.1 Chloroflexota bacterium
AAGTCCCAGCCCTTGCCAAGGCCATCTTTGCCGAAACCAGCCAGGCCCAGCTTCTTGCCCACAGCGATGATGAAGGCTTCCAGGCTGAGGGGCATTTCCTCGCCATCCACGCTCACGATCTCGGTGAGCGGCGGGATGGTGGGCTGACGCACCTTGCTGATCTTGGTGAGGATGACAGGCGTGGTGTGCGATGTGCCCCAGCGCTCCATATAAGTGAGGTCGGGGAGGATGTAGTCGGCGTACATGCTGGTCTCGCCCACCACCACATCGCAGGCGATAAAGAGGGGGATCTTCTTGGGGTCCCGCAGCATCTCGATTTGCCTCTGACCGGCTGGAGAAGCCAGTACCGGCGAACCTTTGATCAGGAGGAGGGCTTTGATCGGGTAGGGATAACCGGAAGCAGCGCTGGGGATCACGTTCTGGTACAGCTCGGCGGTGAAAGGATACCAGGGACGTTTGGCGGGATAGCCATCGAAAAGGGTGGATTTTTCGTAGGTGGCGCCTTCGCGATTGACGTGGATGCCAAACTTGTGCAGGCCGCCCGGCGCACCGCCGGCAACATCCGATTTGGGGAAGGGTTGCCCCTTCTTGGAGCCGTCTTCATGCCAATGGCTACCGCCGGTGGTGATGCCGCCTTTCCAGTCGGCATTGCCGATGAGTACGTTGAGGGTGACGATGGCGGTGCCGTTGTAGTAACCGTTGGTGTGTTGCACTGGCCCGCGATAGAAGTCCACCGCCGCTTTCTTGCCATGGCTGGTAAACTCGTCCGCCAGTTCCACGATGTCCTTCACCCGTACCCCTGCCCAGTCGGCATATTCCTCCAGCGTCATCTTTTCGACCTGCTCTTTCAGGAGCTGCATGGCCGACTTGACGGGAATGCCGTTGACCGTGGTATCGACAAAGAGATCGGCCTGGGTGGCGGCGCTGGCCAGCGCAGGCGTGCCATCGACCATGACCACGCGATCACCGCCTTCGGGCTCGTCAAGGCCGGCATCGCCAGGCTTGAGGAAGACCATGTCGTCGGTTCGTACGAGATTGGTAGCATCGGTGTAGCTGGTCTCGTCGATAGCGTTGGCTGCCTCTTTGTTGGGCGCCCGCAAATAGGCTTCATCATAGCGCCCGTTTTCGATGATCCAGCGGATCATGCCCATGGCCAGGGCGCCGTCGCCGCCGGGTTTGACCGGCACCCATTTCCAGGCTTTGGCCGCGGTCTTGCTGAGGCGGGGGTCTACGACTGCGATCTTGAAATTATGACGCACCAGGCTGTCCGTCACCATCTCGGTCATGGGGGTGGGGCCAAAGTTGGCCTCGAAAGCGCCCGTACCGAAGAAGATGACAAATTCGCTGTTGAGGAAATCGGGCTTGAAGTGGGTCTTGCCCGACATCATCTTGGTGGCAATGTGATGGCTCTGCTCACAGATGGTCGTATGCAGGTAGAAGTTGGTGGAGCCAAAACCGTGGTAGGTGAAGCGCTTGGCCAGCTCTTTGCGGCCATGTTCAATGCGGCCGCCCATGAATACGAACTGGTTGTTGACAGGCCCCAGATCAGGATGGTCGGGATCGATGAGCAGGTCGAGATGAGAAGCGTGTTTGGACTTGAACTCATCCAGGCTCATATCGCCCGCGGCCACAGCAGCTGCATCGGTCGCCAGCGCCTTCGACAGATCCGGATCCCGCAGCTTGTAGATGTCCTTGAGACCGTCCACGTGGCCTTCACCAAACAGGTCGCCGCCGTTCACCACCTCGTCGATGAACTGATCGAAGGAGATGCTCTGCCACTTGTTTTCACCACGCTTGCCGGCGCGCTTGAGGACCTTGCGCACACGATAGGGGTCGTAGGCGATCTGGACGCTTGCCTGTCCCTTGGGGCAGATCTTGGCATCGACCTTGGCAGCATCGGCCAGGCTGGTGTCCTCGGGCAGATGCGGCAGCAAGTTCATGGGACTGTAGGGATTGCCGTCGATCTTGACCAGGACGCCATCCTGGATCTTGGCACGCAGGGAACAGGCCGTGTGGCAGTTCAGGCAGATGCTGTAGATGACGTTTTCGGGCTTGTTCAGGGGATAGGTGCTGCCGCCCTGCGCGTGGGCCACAGCAGGACTCAGGCTCCCCGACACCTTGTTGGTGAGCCACGGCAGGCCTCCGGCCATGGCAGCGGCGCCGCCAACC
>JAJRXO010000267.1 GCA_024276255.1 Chloroflexota bacterium
ACTTTGCCCAGGTACATGACCGCAATTCGGTCGCTGATGTGCTGGACTACACTTAAATCATGGGTAATGAAAAGGTAGGTGAGTTTCAAATCTTGCTGCAAAGTTTGCAGTAAGTTGATAATCTGGGCCTGGACCGAAACGTCGAGAGCCGATGTTGGCTCGTCGAGGACGATGAATTTGGGGTTGAGGGCCAGGGCGCGGGCTACAGCGATGCGTTGAAGCTGCCCCCCGCTGAATTCATGGGGATACCGAAAAAGGATATCACCCGGCATTCCTGTTTGTTCCAACAGCTCTTGGGCGCGTCGCACCAAAGCCTTGTTCTTTAGGTTGGTATGGGTGCGCAATGGCTCGGCCAATGATTGGAGCACTGTGGCGCGGGGATCGAAGGAGGAGTAGGGATTTTGGAACACCATTTGCATGTGCCGCCGATAATCCCGCAGTTCCCGTCGACTTAAAGCAGTGATGTCGGCACCCTCGAAGATGATCTGACCGGAAGTGGGGCGAATGAGTTGTAAGATGGTTCGCCCCAGCGTTGTCTTCCCGCAGCCGGATTCACCCACTACCCCCAACGTCTCCTGACGCCGAATGGTTAAATCGACACCATCGAGAGCTCGCACGTATTTTTTAGTACGAAAACTGAAGAATGTGGAGCGGAAAGGGAAGTATTTGGTCAGCCCCCGTATTTCCAGTAAAGTCGTGTTGCTCATGTCAGCTCCTCTGCTCATCGTAGAGATGACACGCCACCAGATGGTCGCTACCGAGGGAAACCAGGGCTGGTTGTTTTTCGCGACAGATATCCATCACTTGCGAACAACGGGGATGGAAAGGGCAACCGGAGGGGAGTGCCAAGCCATCGGGCACAGTTCCCTCGATAGCCTGTAATAGTTGACCGCGTCGCGAAGGATGAGGAAGTGCCGCCAACAGGCCGTGGGTATAGGGATGCTTCATGCGGTAGAGAACATCTTCGGTGTCTCCCATTTCCACAATGCAACCAGCATAGGCCACACCAACTCGATCGCAGGTTTCGGCAACAACGCCGAGGTTATGCGTAATCAGCAGGATAGACACACCTTGCTTGTCGCGAAGTTCCGTGAGAAGCGCCAGAATTTGGGCCTGGATCGTAACATCCAGGGCCGTGGTAGGCTCATCGGCCACCAGTAATTCGGCGCCGGTGGCCAAGGCCAGGGCAATCATGGCCCGCTGCTGTAAGCCTCCACTCAATTCATGCGGATAGGTGTGAAAAATATTGTCGGGATCGGGTAATCCTACGGCCGCAAACATGGCCAGGGCACGTTCAGTAGCTTCGGCACGACTGACAGGCATGTGCTGACGGATCACCCGCGTAATCTGGTTGCCGATAGTAAAAACAGGATTCAACGAAGCCGAAGGATCCTGAAAAATCATCGCGATCTTGCCACCACGAATGGTCTGCATCTCAGATTCGGTTTTTTGAAGCAAATCCTCGCCATGAAAGAGAATCGAACCCTGGCTAATCTGACCGGGATGGGGAACCATGCGCAGGATCGCCAGGCCTGTCACCGACTTGCCACAACCCGATTCACCAACCAGGCCAAATATCTCACCCTGGCGAACGTCAAAGCTCATGCCATTCACAGCATGAACGATGCCGGCATACGTGCGGAATTGGACATGTAAATTATGGACAGCGAGTAAAGGTGCATCCATCATCCTGCCCTCCGTGTCCGCGGATCGACCACATCGCGAATGGCATCGCCCAGCAAATTAAAGGCCAGAGTAACGAGGAAAATGGCAGCGCCTGCCGAACCGGCAAACCAGGGACGCTCGATAAAATAGATGCGGCCCGTACTGATCATTTTGCCCCAATCGGGCGCCGGGGGCTGCACTCCCAGGCCGATGAAGCTGATGGCCGCCCCGGTGAGAATGGCGCCACCGATATCCATAGTGGCCTGCACCAAAACCGGCGTAAGCACATTGGGTAAGATATGGCGAATAATGATTTTAAAATCACTGACTCCGATGCTGCGTGCCGCCTCGATGAAATACAATTTTCGCAACGAGAGCGTCTGTGCCCGGACGAGGCGAGCATACCAGGGCCACCAGGTAAAGGCGATGGCGATCATGGCGTTGGTAAAGTTAGCGCCCAGCGCGGCGGCAATGGCAATGGCC
>JAJRXO010000268.1 GCA_024276255.1 Chloroflexota bacterium
CATCACGGATGCGGTGAGCGCATGAGAACAGGCGCCCGGCGCATCCGTGATGCGCCGTAGACCCACAACCAAACTGGGCGACTGAAAAGAGCAATTTCCTGAAAAGCGACTGAGCTGATGCAATTGTCGGAATGGAAAGCAGCGGCGGTCCGAAAGCGACGACGCAGATTGCGTTGGCCCGCCGCCGGGCGTTCTCCGGCAAATGCCTCCTCACATGGCGGGTTCCGATTCACTTGCCAAAATCCCGGGACGCACCCCTTACAAAAACCCGATTTGACTGCTGCATCGATATATGCTACGTTTTCTTTCACAATCGTTCTGTCCAAGCAAAGAATTGGGGACGGTTGTTCATCGCCATCTCATTGAACAACCTCAGTTGGTCGCCTTTGCCGATACTATCCGGCACCTGAAATGCATCCGGCTTGTTACTGCAAATTATCTCCTTGCGCGTGCATATCAACACCAGGGCGTTTTTTGTTGGCCGCTGCCAGTGTTGCCGGGCTCATGCAATCGTAAACGCCCGGTGGTTGTCTTCCGAGTGGCTGGCTTTACTGCCACGTCGCACAATCGCTCAGTCTATACTGCCTGGGAGTGAATGAACCGCGCATCGCTGCTATAAAAACCGAATCGACACTTGAAACAACCGGTCAACAGAACCGGAAATGCTACGGGCCAGTGTTTTCCTATCCCCACACGCCTTATCGCTGCGCCCTATTGCAAGCCACACATCTGGATTGTTGCGAGCCATTTGTTCGTCGCAGTCCGCACACAAACTGGAGGAGAGGAAAATGTCGGTCAGCAGAGGTTTGGTCATCATTTTGGTCGCCAGCGCCCTGATGCTGGTTGTGAGTGGCGGTAATGCCCGCGCTCAGCATTCCCAACCGATCATGGCGGCAACGGCCGTTGGCCCCCATCTGGGCGGCGAGATCACAGTCTCGGGCCTTGACAACGAAGAGTACTGGACTGCCATCGCCTACAATTGGAGGCATCACGAATATCTGGTTGTCTGGCACACCAGGTGGAGCATCGGCACCCGTGACATCCGCGCGGCGCGTATTTCGGATACGGGCCAGGTGTTGAGCACATTTACGGTGTACGAGCACGCCACCAAGGACAGCGCCCAGCCCACCGTCGCCTACGATCCCATCAACGACCGGTATCTTGTTGTCTGGACCTTCGACGCCTTTGGTAACGGCAATGATTGGGATATCTACGGCCGTTTTATCCCCTGGAATGGCCCCAGTATCAGCCTTAACGAGTTTGCCATCTCCACCTGGAACACGCAACAGATGACCCCCAGGATAGCCTATGGCGGGGCAGTCGAGGAATTCCTGGTCGTCTGGGCCAATCAGTACCAGTCCAGTGCCCTTCCCATGTACATCAGCGGGCGCCGGATCAAAGCCGCTGACGGGAGCTTTCCTGGCCACGCCAGCGACCTCACCATCAACCACGCTTCCCAAAATCGCCTTAATCCCGACGTGACCTACAACCTGAGGAGAAACGAGTATCTGGTGGTTTATGACAATGCGGTGGACATCTTTGGGATGCGCTTGACGGGTCTTCTCGACCATCAATTTGGAGGTGAATTCGGCATTGCCGGCTGGCCGGGCACTGAAATCCGTCCTGCCGTAGCTGCCTGCAGAGGGCTCGACAAGTACCTGGTGGCCTGGCAATCGGACCAGGGAACAGGCAACGATGCGATTTACGCCCGATTTATTGACGGCGGGGGCACGGTCGGCAATGTCGTCTTGGTGGACGACACCACTTCTCCAGAACAAAGACCGGAAGTGGGCTGCAATCTCGCAGGAACACAGTATTTCGTCGCCTGGCAAAGCAGGTACACCAATCTCAAATACGGTATTTTGGGGCGTCTGGTGCAGCCGGACGAGACGATGGACCCGGTATTCAGCATTGTCACTCCGGGCTCGGCGACAGATCGCACCAATGCGGCCGTTGCCGGCGGTCATGCCAACTACCTGGTCACCTGGGAACATCAACGTGATGGCACAGCGTATCAGGACATTCACGGACGGATCGTCACC
>JAJRXO010000269.1 GCA_024276255.1 Chloroflexota bacterium
AAGAACTCCATGACCGGCAAACGCTTCAGCGGCCTGCCCCAGGTGGAGCCGGTGATGGATGCAGCAGGCAACCCCATCGTCGATGAGGGCTACGATCTCTCGCTGTTCACATACAAGGAGATCTTCGGCGGCCAGAGCCGTACCGTCAGCTCTGCCTGGTTGCAGGCGGCCGTGTTCCCGGAAAACTTCATCCTCATGAACAGCATCGATGCCGCGGCGCGAGGCCTGAAAGACGGCGACATGGCCCGCATCGTCTCCGCCAGCCTGCCCGATGCTAGCTTTGACCTGGGCGATGGCCGCAGCCACGAGGTGAAGGGCAAGGTCAAGATCATCGAAGGCATTCGCCCGGGCAGCGTGGCCGTCTCCTGGAGCTATGGCCACTGGGCCTATGGCTCGAACGATGTGGAGATCGATGGTGAGATCATCAAGGGCGATGCTCGCCGGGCCAGCGGCACCGTACCCAATCCCTCCATGCGCGTCGACCCCACAGTTGGCGACGTTTGCCTGACCGACCCCATCGGCGGCTCTGCCAGCTTCTTCGATACCCGGGTGCGCGTAGAGAAAGCCTGAGTTCAGGATGGTGGAACATCCATCGACCGCTGCCACTCAGCCCTCCTCCATCACCTCCTGAGTGCTCGCAGGGAGGCCGGATTCGTGTTAGAATACCGGCCTCCCTCTATTTGACGCTGACCCTCAAACCTGCACAGGCCGCAACCAGGAAGGACTCTCGTAAGGAGCCGCCGTCACGGTTGAAAAGACGGTTGAAAAGGAGAAAAGTAGAAAAGGAAATAAGTAAACAAGGAGACAAGTGGATAGGTAAACCGGGCCTGCTCCCGTCTCCCGTCTCCCTACTCCCTACTCCGTACTCCCTACTCCCCTCTCCCGCCTCCCGTCTCCTGTCTCCCGCCTCCCGTCTCCTGTCTCCCGTCTCCCGTCTCCCGTCTCCCATGACACCATGAACCTTCTCCTCGCCTTCACCCCCTTCCACACCCCGGCTTCTCCGCCCCTGGGCCTGGCCTACCTCAAGGCTGCTGTCGAATCGGCCCGGCCGGCGGTGCGTGTGCGTACGGTGGACTGGAACCTGGCCTTTTTCCGCCGTTGGTTGCAAGGCGAGATGCCTGATCTCTGCCATTGGCACCCGCGGCGACTGCTGGGCACGGTATGCCCTTCGTTGTTGCCCGTGGAACTGGGCCAGGCGCTGCTGGCGGATCTCAGTCATACGCCGCACAATGATGAGGAACAGCAACGTTATATGCAGGCGGCGCGGCTCTTGGATGGCGTATACGAGAACCTGGCCGCTTTTTATCATGAAATGCTGTTGCCGGTTGTCGAGGGACGTCGCTCGCTTCCAGACGAGGCCATTGAGCAGTTGTTCGGCGCCGAACTGGCGCAGATACGGTCGGAGCAGCCCGACATGGTGGGTTTTTCCATCCTCACAGAACAGAATCTGTTGTATGCCCTGGCCCTGGGCCGGGTGATCAGTGAACAACTGCACCTCCCCGTCGCCCTGGGTGGGGCCATGATGTCGCATCTCGACAGCCGGGAGCTATTGCAGGCCTTTCCCTGGCTTGATTACGTGTTCTTCGGCGAGGCGGAGCAAAGCCTGATCTCTTTTGTGGATGCCTGGGAGCAACGGATGTTCGAGGGCGTAAACGGACTGGCCCATCGCCAGAACGGCGACCCGTGCGTGCATGAGCGGCCAGTGCCTGTTTCCCTGGACCAACTGCCTGCGCCCGACTTCAGCGATTTCGCCCTTGGCGACTACATCACACCGGCGCCTGTTCTGCCCATCATTACCAGCCGGGGCTGTTATTGGGGTAAATGTACGTTTTGCAGCCACACCCTGCCCTATGGCGGCGGCGTGCGCCTGCGGTCGGTGGAACGGGTGGTGGATGAGATGGAATCGGCCATGGCCCGCTATCAGGTGCGTCATTTCCTGTTCGTAGATGAGGCCATCTCCCCGCGCACCCTGCGCCACCTCAGCCGCACGATCCTGGAACGGGGGCTGGATGTGCGCTACGGTACAGAGGGCGTGCGCGTGGAAAAGGCTTTTGACGAGGACCTGTTACAGCTGGCCTTTGATTCCGGCCTGCGCTGGCTCTATGTGGGTATTGAATCGGCCAACCAACGCCTGCTCGATCTGATCGAAAAGGGCATCGACATCGATACCACCGAACGTTTTATCCACACCTGCCGCCGTGTGGGCATCACCCCCCAGCTTTCCTTCATCGTGGGGCTGCCATCTACGACAGCCGCCGAGCTGCGTGATGAGATCGCCTTCATGAAACGCTATTCCATGGATGCATCGTCGTATGTGTTGCTGAAGGGTTCGCCCATGCACGAGCGACCGCAGGATTTCGGCGTGCGCATCGAGGAGCAGCAGGTGTTGTATCACACGACCAGTGGGCTCGTGCATTCGCCACGTTTTTATTTCACCGTGCATGAGGGCCTGTCGCCCATGCAGGCAGACGCCATGGTGGAAGCTGCCGGTCCCCTGCGCCGGATGAGGCCCCATCTGGGCGAGGTGCATGCTATCGTGCTGGCCGATACTGACTTTTTCCGCTGTGAAGATCGTCCGCCCGAGCCGGCCACCCTGCCGGACATCGCCATGCAGGTGTTGCGTCAGCAGCGCCTGGCCGACCAGGTGGATAGCCGGTGGTTCGTTCACGCCCTGGGATGTCTGGAGAGCCAG
>JAJRXO010000270.1 GCA_024276255.1 Chloroflexota bacterium
GGATGCCGTTAGGCAAGGCCCGACCCATGGCGCTGAACCTGGTGGCGCAGTTGCAGGCAGCTGTGCCGACGGCGATCAGTCGCATTGAGGTGGCTGGTAGTGTGCGGCGCTGGCAGGAGACTGTGGGCGATCTCGATATTTTATGTGTGAGCGAGGAACCGCAGGCGGTGATGACGGCGTTTCGTTCGTTGCCGCAGGTGGTGGATGTGGTGGTGGGGGGGCCAGCGAAGACGCGGGTGCGGTTGACGAATGGCCTGGAGTGCGATCTACGTGTGGTGGCAGCACAGCATTGGGGCGCGGCTTTGCAGTATTTTACGGGAAGCAAAGCCCACAACGTGACCCTGCGCGAGCTGGCCCTGGAGCAGGGCTGGAGTCTGAGTGAGTACGGATTGAAATCGACCAGTGATGAGTCGGTGATGCGTTTCTTTACGGAGGAGGAAGCGCTGTATGCTTTTCTAGGCCTGGACTGGATTCCGCCGGAGTTGCGCCAGAATCGCGGGGAGATCGCAGCCGCGCAGGCGCATGCGCTGCCCGAGCTAATTCGGGAGGAGGATATCCGCGGGGAATTGCATGGTCACAGTGATTTTTCAGATGGCCGCGCCACCATCGCCGAGATGGCCGCGGCGGCCCTGGCACGGGGTTATGAATACTGGTTGGTGAGCGATCACAGCGTGGGGCTGGGGATTACCGGCGGGGTGGATGCAGCCCGCCTGCATGAGCAGCGCGAGATTATCAACCGTTTGAACGAATCATGGCAGCATGAGGGCATCAGATTTCGCCTGCTGCTGGGTACCGAGGTGGATATCCTGGCCGATGGCAGCCTGGGCCTGCCAGATGAGGTGCTGGCCGAGCTTGACGTTGTGATAGCCAGCATTCACAGCAGCCTGCGGCAGGATCGCGAGGTAATCACCGCTCGTTGCCTGCGGGCTGTACGCAATCCCCATGTCGATATCCTGGGGCATCCTACGGGGAGGTTGTTGGGTTCGCGGCCGGAAACCGCCATTGACATGGAGGCGGTTTTGCAGGCATGTGCGGCGACCGGCACCGTCGTGGAGATCAATGCCCATCCGGCGCGGCTGGATCTGAACGATGTATACACGCGGCGGGCAGTGGAGTTGGGCTGCCGGATCGCCATCAGCACCGATGCCCACGAGCCGGCGGAGATGGACCTATTAAGTTATGGCATACACAGCGGACGGCGGGCCTGGCTGCGCGCCCAGGATGTGATTAACACGCGGCCGGTTGATGAGATGCTGGCTATGTTGAAGAAATAAAGTGGCAACGAACGCGGCAGGTTGTGCGCGTGCATCTGTCAGGCTTGGATACAGTGCATTCGCAGTGTATAATGCATTGTTACGGCCTTTGTTCCGTACTATTCTGATTTGATGAGGTTTCCTGTGGAAGCAAAAGATAAGCTTCGATGCAGTGTATGTATCACGGCCTACAACGAAGAGGCCAACATCGGGCGTCTGCTCGAGGCCATGCTCAACCAGCTTTTATTCGAAGTGGAGATCACCGAGATCGTGGTCGTGGCCAGCGCCTGTACCGATCGCACGGTGCCGATTGTACGCGAATTCATGGCCCGGGACGATCGCATCAAGCTGATCGAGCAGGAACGACGTCTGGGCAAGACCGCTGCCATTAACGCATTTTTGCGGATGGCCCGTGAGGATATCATTGTGCTCGAAAGCGGGGATACGTTGCCGCATGAATCAGCGGTGGAGCATCTGGTACGCATGTTCCGCGACGAAAGCGTGGGGATGACCGGCGCCCATAAAGTGCCGGTGAATACGCCTGATCACATCGTGGGCCTGTTTACCTACCTGCGCCTGCAGATGGAGCATGAGCTCTGTCTGGATATCCCGCGGTTGGGCGAGATGATCGCCTTCCGCAAGGTGTTTGATCAAATCCCGCCTGATGTGGCAATGGACGAAGCTTTTGTGGAGGCCATTGTGGTGCAGCGGGGGATGCAGGTGCGCTATGCTCCAGATGCCGTGGTGTATAATACCGGGCCTGATAAACTGGGCGATTTTGTGCGTCAGCGCCGCCGCAATCATGCCGGGCATCTGTATCTACAGAAGAAATATGGCTATAAGGTCAGCAGCCTGCGCAAGCGCAAACTGATCAGCATTGCATTTTCACAGGCCTGGAATGCCGTATGGGGCGTGGTGAAATTCCTGTGGGCCCTGTTCCTGCTGGCTGTGCTGGAAAC
>JAJRXO010000271.1 GCA_024276255.1 Chloroflexota bacterium
AGGTAGTAAAGCGCTGTTGGCACTGTTTGCAAACGCGTCGGCGACGAATCCCATCGCCGCTGTCGCGGGTATCAATCACGCGTGATCCATCATGACCACAATGTGGACATTTCATAAGCGGTGGTTTCCAAACTGTGGGGGAGGGGGAAAGGGGGAAATCAATGCGTCAACCGGAGCCTATATGTTGTATTTAGCTCCGGCATCAACCCCCTATGTAGTATGGGACAGCAAGTATATCATATCTTCCCTGCCGATACAATGTAGACCAAAACCGCACTTGAGTCACCCAGTCATGCGGAAATAGAGGCGCACACAGCTTTTTCAGCGGCTTTGGCAGCCGCTCGGTTCATATTGCCAGGCGGGCGCGTCTGCAAATTTTAAGATCAGGATTCGCAGCCATAGCATATCCCGGCCGCCGTCACGGTCCCATCACGACAGGCGGCCGGGATAGCTCCACTCTGGCTTAACGGACGTCAGGTTTTTGTTGGCGACGGCGCAGAAAGGCCGGGATGTCAATATCTTCGCTGTCGATTTGACGATCGCGGGTCGGAAAGGCGATGGTCTTGCTACGGGAGGTCGATTCCCGCTGCTGGGCAGCAGCATCGAAGCCGGTGGCGATGACTGTGATGCGCAGTTCGTCGTTGAGCGTGGGATCAATGACCGCACTGAAGATGATGTTGGCGTCGGGATGAGCGGTGGCGCGGATGATCTCGGCAGCTTCGTTGACCTCGAACAGGCTCATGTCTTCGCCGCCCGTGACATTGAAGAGGATGCCGCGAGCGCCATCGATACCGATATTGAGCAATTGTGAATGAATGGCTTCTTCGGCGGCCTGCTGGGCGCGGTTATCGCCGCGGCCGGTGCCAATGGCCATCAGGGCGGCGCCGCCCTCGCTCATAATCGAGCGTACATCCGCAAAGTCGAGATTGATGAGGCCGGGGATGGTGATCAGTTCGCTGATGCCCTGAATGCCCTGGCGCAGCACATCATCGGCCGTGGCGAAGGCTTCCTGCACGCTGGCGCGCTTGTCGACGATCTCCAGCAGGCGATCGTTGGGGATGACGATCAAGGTGTCGACATGTTGGGACAGGGTGGCAACGCCCTGCTCGGCCAGCTCACCGCGGCGGCTCCCTTCGAAGCGGAAGGGTTTGGTGACCACGCCAATGGTGAGGGCGCCTGTTTCGCGGGCCAGGCGGGCGATGACCGGGGCTGCGCCGGTGCCTGTGCCTCCTCCCATGCCGGCGGTGACAAAGATCATGTCAGCGCCGTTGAGGATTTCCTTCAGCTCTTCCGCCGATTCCTCGGCTGCCTGTTCACCAATGGTGGGCGAACCACCGGAGCCCAGGCCCTTGGTGAGTTTGTCGCCGATGCGCACGCGCAGGGGCGCATCCGAGAGCATGAGCGCCTGGGCGTCGGTATTGACGGCCACAAACTCCACGCCCTGGATGCCTTCAGCGATCATGCGATTGACGGCGTTGCCGCCACCGCCACCTACGCCAATGACTTTGATCTGGGCCAGGTTTTCGATATAAGGTCGGGGGACTTTTGCCATAACTGCTTTCCTCCAGAGTGGATGAGGGTTGAAGACGGGAGTGTATGTTATTAACCGGGGAGCAGGGCTCGCAGCCATTTGCGCAGGCGGCTTTGCCCGGCATCTGTAGGTTGTCGGGTGGTTTCGTAGGCATCCTGGCGATGGGCCCACAGCAACAGGCCGATGCCCGTGGCGTAAGCCGGGTTGTGATACTGGCGCGGTACGTTCAGGACGTGGCCCGGGGTGCCAATGCGGATGGGCAGACGAAAGACGTGCTGGGCCAGTTCCTTGAAACCCGGCAGCAGGGAGGAGCCGCCGGTGAGTACCACGCCCGCGGGCAGGATACCATCATAGCCGGAACGGTTGATTTCACGCAGGATGAGTTGCAGGATCTCCTCTCCGCGCGCTTCCAGTATCTCGACCAGGAAGCGCCGCGAGGTGGTCTGGCTCTCGTCAGCGCCGAAGCTATCAGTGCGGATCAGTTCCTCGGCGTCGATCAGGTCGGGCAGCACGTGGCCAAAGCGGATCTTCAGCTTTTCGGCCGTGTTGTAGGGGGTGCGCAGGCCCATGGCAAGATCGCGTGTGAGATGATCTCCGCCCACCTCGAGGATGACCGTGTGCCACACAGAGCCCTCGAGATAAATGGCGATATCGGTGGTTCCGCCGCCGATATCGGCGACCACCACGCCCATGTCGCGTTATTCGCGGGTGAGAATGGCTTCTCCACTGGCCAGAGGTTCCAGCACGACTTCGTTCACGCTGACCCCATTGCCTTCAACGCATTTGATGAGGTTGTTAATGGGGGCGCGGGCGCCGGTGATCACGTGGGCATTGACCTCCAGCCGGTAGCCATGCATGCCCACCGGCTCCTGCACGCCGGCCTG
>JAJRXO010000272.1 GCA_024276255.1 Chloroflexota bacterium
GCTGCGCTCACACCCGGCCGATCTCTGCGCCATCGGCATCGGTGAAAACGGCCACATCGCCTTTAACGACCCTCCCTTCGCCCAGTTTGATGATCCTGTTTGGGTGAAAGTTGTGCGTCTGGACAGGGTGTCGCGGCAGCAGCAAGTGGGCGAGGGACACTATGCCAGCCTGGACGAGGTACCCACCCATGCCATCACTGTCACGATTCCGGCGCTGCTTTCTGCCAGACGGGTTTTGTGTATCGTACCTGAAACGCGCAAGGCCAATGCCGTCAAACGGGCGCTCACCGGCCCCATCAGCGAGGAATGCCCGGCTTCGATCCTGCGCCGGAAGAGCCACGTGCATTTATATCTGGATATCGACGCCGCATCCGCGCTCAGGCCGTCTTGAGGAGTTGCGTGGCCCAGTCTCTCAGCGATTGGCGGCGAAGCAGCGCTGGATGGTTGCAAGTTTTCATGATATGATTGTCGATATCACCCCTAGCCCGAAGGCGCGCCCGAGGAGATCGAAGCCGACGCGGCCGAGATAATCCATCTTCTGAACGCAGGTGGCGGTTCCATGTGTGCTCTGTCCACATTGCGTAGTCCAATGTGTTCATTGACCGTCTGGCAGCCTTCATCACAGTCGTCAACAAGCACGGCGTTTACCAACAAGGGAAGACTATGACAATGGACCCTACAGAGGGACAGGTCCTTCGGGCCTATGAACTGGCAAAAGAGCGCTATGCCGGCCTGGGCGTAGACACGGAACGGGCGCTGAAACAGCTTTCGCAGATCGCCATCAGCCTGCATTGCTGGCAGGGTGATGATGTGGGCGGTTTCGAGAACCCTGATGCTGAACTTGGCGGCGGTATTGCGGTCACCGGCAATTATGCGGGCAAGGCCCGAACCGCAGACGAACTGCGCCAGGATCTGGATAAGGTTTACAGCCTGCTCCCCGGCAACCATCGTCTGAACCTCCACGCCATCTACCTGGAGACCGATAAAAAGGTCGAGCGCAATGAAATCCGGCCCGAGCATTTTCAGGGATGGGTGGATTGGGCCAGAGCCAACCACCACGGCGTCGACTTCAACCCCACCTGCTTCTCTCATCCCCTGGCCGATGACGGCTTCACCCTGGCTCATTCCGATGCGGCTATTCGCCAGTTCTGGATCGACCACTGCATTGCCTCCAGGGAGATAGGCGCCCACTTTGGTAAAGAGCTGGGCTCGCCCTGTGTGACCAATATCTGGATTCCTGACGGCTTCAAAGACACGCCAGTGGACCGGCTTGCCCCGCGTCAGCGTCTTGCCGATTCGCTGGACATGATCTTCAGCAGGAAGATCGATCTCCGCTACAACCTGGACGCGGTCGAGGCCAAGCTCTTCGGCATCGGCTCCGAAAGCTATGTGGTCGGTTCACACGAGTTCTACCTGGGTTACGCTGTCTCGCGGGACGATGTGCTCCTCTGTCTTGACAGCGGTCACTTCCATCCCACTGAAAGCATCTCCGATAAAATCAGCTCAGTCATGCTTTATATGGATGAACTTTTACTGCATGTCAGTCGCGGCGTGCGCTGGGACAGTGATCATGTGGTCACATTGAATGATGATACGCTGGCCATCCTGCAGGAGGTGGTGCGGGGAGGCTTCCTGGACAGAGTGCACATCGGTCTCGACTTTTTCGATGCCAGTATCAATCGCCTGGCCGCCTGGACCATCGGCGCTCGCAACATCCTGAAAGCCCTGCTCATCGCCCTGCTGGAACCCATCGATCAGCTTCGAGAGCTGGAGATGGCGGGAGATTTTACCGCTCGCCTGGCGTTTTTGGAGGAGCTCCGGACGATGCCCTGGCAGGCAGTCTGGGATTATCATTGCCTGCAAGCGGACGTGCCTGTGGGTCTGGGTTATTTCGATGAGATCAAAGCTTACGAAGCTGAGGTCCTGGCCCAACGTCAGGCATGATTGAGCAGGCTTGATCTGACACGATCAGAAGCCCGCGACGTCGGATGGAGTCCTATTTTCGTGTTCTCTTCCGCCGCGCTTTGGCGAGGGGGCACTCTACGGACCAGTCCGACGGCAAGCGGGCTGGCGCCGATACCAAGGAAAAGCGCTCGCGAAGCCGCCAAAAGCGCCAAGAGCGCCAGGGATTTTGTCTCTTTCCTTTTGCGTTCTGTGCGCCTTGGCGAGAGCCCTATTTTCAAAGCAGACCCCGCCCCAGCCTCCTAATCTACCAATCTATCCGTCTACCTATCCCTATTTTCAGAACAGCCACCATGAGCGGCTGCACGCCAATAATGATGGCAATGATCTGTGCGTAGACCATCTGTAGCCCGGAAAACCAGAAAACCGGAAAACCGGTAAACCAGGGTGGGCGCCGCCCCCAACCGCCCTGGCCTACTGTGCTACGGGTCTACATTGATACCGATCTGCGTCCTACTTACGGAACAAAAATAATGACAGCGAAAGTAAAGAAAACACTGCAGGAATTGATTCAACTATCCCACTACCTCGGCGATCCGACAAACGATTACGCCATATTGGGTGAAGGCAACAGCTCTGCCAAAATCGATGGTGACACGTTCTGGGTAAAGGCCAGCGGTGTCGAGATGGCTAAGGCTGAGGAGGGGGATTTTGTTCAGGTTCGTTTTGATCCGGTGCTGGCCATGCTCGATGGCGCTGATCTGAGCGATGACGAAATCCGGCGAATCATCAACGGAGCCAAAGTCGACCGCAATGTCGCCGTACGCCCCTCAGTGGAGACCTCTTTTCATGCCATTGGCCTGTCGCTGCAGGGAGTCAACTTCATCGGGCATACGCATCCAACTGCAGTGAACATGATCACCTGCTCTAGCGGATTTGAGGTTGCGTTCAGTGGACGCCTTTTCCCCGACGAAATCGTGATCTGTGGCCCGGCGCCTGTGCTGGTTCCCTATGTCGATCCCGGTTTGCCTCTGGCCCGGGAGATTCGCCGTCGCATTAACGCCTATATCGATGACTATGGGGAGCGTCCGCGGGTTATTCTCATGCAGAATCATGGTATGATTGCCCTGGGATCGACGCCTAAACAGGTGGCCAACATCACGGCCACCATGGTCAAGACAGCACGGATCCTGGTAGGGACGTATGCAATGGGTGGGCCGCACTTCATGACCGAAGAAAACGTCCGGCGTATTCACACCCGCCCGGATGAGCGCTATCGACAGGGTCTGCTGCGTTGATCGCTTCTGCTTAGAATACAATGGTGTGCACATTCCCAGCCACCAGGGGGTCTGCCCCAGATTGTTGGTGGGCTTTAACCTCACCGCATCACGGATGCGGTGAGCGCATGAGAACAGGCGCCCGGCGCATCCGTGATGCGCCGTAGACCCACAACCAAACTGGGCGACTGAAAAGAGCAATTTCCTGAAAAGCGAC
>JAJRXO010000273.1 GCA_024276255.1 Chloroflexota bacterium
AGCGTTTGATCCAGGTGGATATCGTTGCGGAACCTCTTATGCCGTAGTTCTTCCGAAGTTCGTATATACTTGCCCCAGTTTCATCTTCTCGAACCACCTGGATTCGGCATGCCTCACTATAACGCTTTACTATGCTTTTTGCCATCGCCTTTGTGCTCCTTTTGTCTTAGTGACTGTAAACATATACCAGGACTCCTCAAGGTTTTTGTGCTGAATCGGGTTATTTGAAACGGGTCTACCAGATGACCTCGCGCTGAGCGGGCCAGAATACCCTCCCCGCGTCCGAGCCAGATCTGCCAGGTCTCGCATGCGTAATCGCCGCTTCGGACGCCGCGGGCCGCCCAGCTCGAGGACCGTAACGGCGATTCATGAATCGCCCTTACCGCTGGCGAAGCGGGCGCGGGCGGGGGCCGGCAATCTGCTCAAAAACGCCGTCCCGATCATCTGGCCGCAGCCATTCGCTCCGTCCACATCGGCGAAAATGAATTCCACTGCAAACGTGACTGCCGCACTCAGGCTTTCACGCCGATAGGAAACCACCATCCACGGGGATCACGGCCCCATTCATGTAGCTGGACAGATCGCTGGCCAGCACCAGTGAGATGCGCGCCACCTCATCCGGCTTGCCCAGGCGTCCCATGGGCAGACGCGAGAAAAACTGCATGCCATCATACAGCAGCCGGAAGTCCATCTTCAGCAAACCCATGGCGACATTCTTCGTCCCCTCCGTGATGATGCCTCCCGGCATGATCACATTCGCCCGGAAGCCCTTGCCGCCATAATCCTTTGCCAACGCTCGCGTGAGCGCAACCACTGCCGCCTTGCCGGTCGTATAATGTGCCAGATCCTTTTTGAAGGGTATCTGGGCCTCGATGGAGCCGATATTCACGATCACACCCCCCATCTTCTGCCGCGCCCGCACAAAACGCTGGCACATCCAGTAGACGGCATGGAAATTCACATCCATGACCCGCTGCATAAAAGTCTCATCGGTCGACAGATAATCCTGGAATGGGTAAATCCCGGCGTTATTGACCAGGATGTCGGGCAGGGGTCCCTGCAGATCATCCCAGAAAGCATCGATCTCCGCCTTTTGCGACAGATCCAGCTCATGGATCAGCACATCCACCGGATACGCGGTCAATGCTCGTTCGACTGCTATCAGGCCTTTTATGTTGATATCAAGCAGTATCAGATCGGCCCCTGCTTCGGCAAAACGGAGGGCTGTTGCCGCCCCCATGCCGGAGCTGGCGCCGGTGATCAGCGCCCGCTTGCCTTTCAGCGAGATCAGCTGAAAAAGCGAAGGTTGTGTGCGGTTTGCGGCACGTGTCATACGAACAACTCCTGGTTAACAGGAAACACCCAGAGGGGATGTCTCTGGTTGATCCTGGGGTATAAAAGGAAAATTGCTCGAATGAATATAAAAACGTATCCCCAATGCATCTAGTTTACAATGAATCCAGCTCCACAGCAAACTACGGCTTGATTCATTTTTCTCATGGCATCCTTTGCAAAGCAAGTTTGCTCTCTTTAGTCGACCAAGGTTTTTTGTGTTTCGTATTCCGTAAGCTGATCCGTAAATAGAACGCTGATGTCGCTGATCGTCAGAATGACGCTGATCAGAAAGACAAAAATCAGCGCCAATCCGCGTTCATCTGCGTCCCATTTTCGTCGTTATGTGGTGAGCAAGTGCTCATGGCGACTGCTTGCCAAAGCCCAGTTTCTCTTGCGACACTTACGCAATACGCAATACCTTAGCGCCTTGCCTGATAGTTGGGCGCTTCCTTGGTGATCATCACATCGTGGGGATGGCTTTCAATAAGCCCGGCGCTGGTGACACGTACGAAACGGGCCTTTTGCCGCAATTCAGCGAGATCGGCGGCGCCCACATAGCCCATGCCGCTGCGTAATCCGCCCATCAGTTGAAAAACCGTATCCTTGAGAAAGCCCTTGTATGGCACCCGACCCTCAATGCCTTCCGGCACCAGTTTGCCGCCCACATTTCCCGGCGTTCCCTCGTCGCTACCCTGTGATGTCTGATAACGATCGGCCGCCCGCCCTTTCATGGCGCCCAGCGACCCCATGCCCCGATATTCCTTGAAACGGCGGCCCTCATAGATGACGACCTCACCCGGCGCCTCATCCAGCCCGGCAAGCAGGCTGCCCAGCATCACCGCATGAGCGCCAGCAGCCAGGGCCTTGACGATATCACCGGAGAATTTGATGCCGCCGTCGGCGATGATCGGCCGTCCGAACTCTCCGGCAGCGGCCGCACAGCGTATGATCGCCGTGATCTGAGGCATGCCGGCACCGGCCACAATGCGCGTCGTGCAGATGGAGCCGGCGCCCACACCCACCTTTACAGCGTCGGCCCCGGCCTCCATGAGTGCCCGCACGCCTTCGCCTGTCACCACATTCCCGGCCAGGATCGGCAGATGAGGCCAGGCAGCGCGGATGCGGCGCACTGTTTCGAGCACGCCCCTGGTGTGGCCATGGGCGGTGTCCAGAGCCACGGCATCCACCTCCGCGGCCACCAGCGCCTCCACCCTTTGCAATGCCGTCTCTCCCACACCCACAGCCGCCGCCACTAACAAGCGACCCTGTTCGTCCCGGGCAGCCAGGGGATAATCACTGCGTTTGAGGATGTCTTTATACGTGATCAGGCCCCGCAAAAAGCCGTGCTCATCTACCAGGGGCAGCTTTTCGATACGATGACGATGCAGGATCTCCTGTGCCTGCTCCAACGTGGTGCCCAGGGGCGCCGTGATCAGCCTTTCGCTGGTCATATAATCGCGCACCGGTTGATCCTCATGGGGGACAAACCGGATATCGCGATTGGTGAGGATGCCCAGCAAACGTCCGCTCTCGTCTGTAATCGGCACACCCGAAATGCGATATCGCGCCATGATGGCCTCGGCTTCGGCCAGGGTGGCATCGAGAGGCAGGGTAATGGGCTCGACGATCATGCCTGATTGCGAACGCTTGACCTTGTCGACCTCGGCGGCCTGGGCCTCGATGCCGAGATTGCGGTGAATCACACCCAATCCTCCCTGGCGGGCCAGGGCTATGGCCAGCCGGGCCTCGGTCACGGTATCCATCGCTGCTGACAACACGGGGATCTGCAGCTGCAGGCGAGAATGTAAACGCACGCTGAGATCGACCTGCGAGGGCAATACCTCGGCATAGCCCGGAGTGAGCAGGACATCATCGAATGTAAGCGCTTCGGGGATAGCAGACATGGGTTCACCTGATATTGAGCGAGACGAGTGAGCGTGTGAAGGGATAAAAAAACGGCTCCGGTGAGACGATCTCACCTGTCAGCCGGAAAAACGCACCATATGCACTCCCCGCGGCGGCCATGCCTCCCCCTTGATAAAATCGACCATGGTATCGCGGAAAAGGCGGAATTCGAGGAGTTGCAACAATGATCGGGCAGCGGGATTCATCAGATCGAGGGGCAGGCCGAAGTAACTCAGAAAATTATCCTCGGCCCAGCGCCGGATGGCCTCCATACACTGCAATTGAGTGGCGGGCGGCACATCTGGCGCCAACACCAACAATCGCACGGCCAGCCACGCGGCCCGCGGATACAGCTCGGCGATGGCGAAGCCTGCCAGTTCGTCCTCCAGCCAGCACAGCATCACGTCGCTGTTGCTCTGAGTCAATGTCCACAACATCCATGCGCTGTAGTCCAGGCCCGGCAGCAGTGAGTGACTGAGGCGACGCCCTGCCTGCAGGCAATGTTCCTGTTCGCCCTGTGATAGCTGCGAAAGCAATGTGATCTTCAGGCCGGATAGCCGGGTAACAGCGTCCTGTACCTGGCGGATGGCATTCATCGAGAGTCCCACCGGCCGATAACCGAGTGTAAGATAAAAACCCAGATTGTCGATGGCGTCGGGCCAAGTCATCAGACCCACAGTCTGCGCCCCATTCTGCCGCAAATAAGCCTCGGCATCATGGACGGCCTGGCGGCCAATACCCTGATGCTGCCACTGGGGAAGGACGCCCAGGGAGTGAAACCAGCCCACGCTGCCATAACTGCGGCAGATGCAAACGCTTACCATGTCCTGCCCCTGGAAGCCGGCACGCACACCCTGGGGCTCGCGTGATCGATAGCGCTGCACCCGGCCCTCATCGTAATGCTTCCATCGTCCACGCTGGCTATTGCCAAAGAGCTGCTTTACCTTGGCGGCGTAGGCCCTGTCGATTATTCTACAGAAGGCCGACACCTCACTGGCCCGGATGGGCCTGAACTGGATGCTCATGGCAGCGACTCAACGGAGAACACGTAGACGGGCACAGAAAGAGGGCAATGCAAGGACGAAGTCAGCGTCCGTCCGTGCTTGCCTGTCTGCAGAATCTTGCTCTGTTGGAACATGGTTCGGGACCTAAGGGATATTCCTTGCCTGCGGGGACGCAATCTTCGTGCGCGGCCATGGAGCCTGTTTATGCGCTGAGGGTGAAGGAATTCGCCAGAGAGAGTGCTTCTTCCTCGCGATCTGCGGCGATGCCCTGCATGCTCCAGGGACCGGTCCAGGTGATGCGCACGTTCACCAATTGCCCCCGCAGATCACGCTCATCGCGGAAAAAGACAAGGCGATTTTGCGGCGTGCGGCCGCGCCACTTGCCCTTGTGTCGATCCTCGACCAGCACTTCCACCACCTGATGCAGGAAATGGCGGTTGAATGCGGCGCTGATGCGTTCGTGCTGCTCTTCCAGCAATTGATGGCGGCGACGTTTTTCAGCATCGGGCACGTCATCGGGCATGCGGCGGGCGCTGACCGTGCCCGGTCGGGGGCTGTAACGCGCCAGATGCGCCTTTTCCAGCCGCAATTCCTCCAGGATGTCGTAGGTGGCCTGGAACTGGTCTACTGTTTCGCCGGGGAAACCGACGATGATGTCGGTATGGATGGCGACATCGTGGACGATGCGACGGATGCGAGCGATCAGTTTACGATAGTCATCGGCGGTGTAGCCGCGCTTCATGTTGGCCAGCACCTCGTCATCGCCCGCCTGGATCGGCACTTCGATGTGGGGCATCACCTTCGGCAGCTCGGCCACCGCGTGCAGCAGTTCATCCCGCATGTAGTTGGGATGACTGGTGAGGAAACGGATGCGATAGAGGCCGTCCACCTCATGCACGGCGCGCAGCAGGTCTATCAGGTCTGGATGCCCGCCCCAATCGTAGCCATATCGATCCACGATCTGACCCAGGAGGGTGATCTCGCGCACACCCTGCGCCACCAGGCCCTTGACCTCGCTCACGATCTCGGGCAGGGGTCTGCTGCGTTCGACGCCCCGGCGGAAGGGGATGATGCAGTAGGTGCAGGCGTGGGAGCAACCATAGACGACAGGCACGTAGGCAGCCACCGGCGCTTCACCAGCCAGGCTGAGATGCCTGACGCTGGCCGTGGGATAGTCGGCATCCTGCCATTCGTGGCGTTGGACCAGTTGCTGGCGCTCGAGATCGGCCAATTCACTTTCGATGCGATGATTGCGCAGATGCTCCACCAGCGGCCGGGCCTCGCTGGGCCCCATGAACACATCCACCCAGGGAAAAGCCTGGACGAGTTTGGGTGAGGGCTTGACGCCGACCATGCAGCCCATGAGGGCCAGGGTGCGTTGGG
>JAJRXO010000274.1 GCA_024276255.1 Chloroflexota bacterium
ACCTTCAAGTCCTCCTGGCCGGCCACTTCAGCCGTCAACGTCAACGAAGCCGATGTGCTGCTGCCCTGAGCGTGGATGACAATGTTATAGCTCCCTGCCGGCACCTCACCCAGGGGCTTGGCCTCGACGCTCAGGCGCTTGGATTCATTGGCCGAAACCGGAATGCTGGTGACTTCCTTGCCGGTGAGCTTGAACGTGATCAGGAAACCCGGTGTGGGATCGGTGGTCAGCGACACATCAAGGTCTTCATCCCCTTCATTTTTCAGGGTGACATTATAACGGAAGGTAGTCGAAGGGGAGCCCTTGAGCGTGGGCAGATCCGTGGTGAGCTGTAATTGAGCTGGCAGTTTTTCTGTCATGCTGATCTGCAGCGGCAGGCTGACTTCGCTGCTGCCAGCGCGGGCGACAGCCACAAACTGATAATCTCCCGCCGTAACATCCGATGGCGGATCCAATTTCAGATCAACACGGGCATCCTTGTCGGGTTCCACATAAACCGATTTAATGATGTGCCCGCCTCCGCGGAAATTCGTCGTCCACCCCGTCGGGGCCTCTTTCACCTGCAAATCCACAACTTGCGCCGTGTCGCTGCGCAAAGTCAACCTGAACGTCAAGCTTTGCCCGAGTTCAACAACCTGAGAGGGATAGTCGGTGAACATCACCAACCCCCCTTCATTGCCTTGCGCCTGTGCCGGTGGCACAGCGAGTAACAGGGCGACTGACAGTGTGAGTACCAACGCAAAAATTCGTCGCATCATTTATACCTCCGAGGAGAGCGTGATGGAATGATGAGCGCACCATTGATGCGTTCGATCCCTGCATTGCAGGGGCAAACAGATTATTTTTCAGGGCGCGTTTGCGCCCACTCCGTGATTATGGATCATTCACATTAGCAAAGTATATGTTTTCGGTAAAGATTCCGTTAGTTTTTGCTAATAATCTGAAACTTGGCGCCCCCTTCCGCTTCGAGTATGCTTGCAGTACCGCAATTTTATTCTCTGGAGACCCTATGACGGCCGGCCCTTCCCCAGCCCCCTCCGTACTTCTGTACGACTGCCTGCAAAAACAATGGCTCGCTTTTGCCAAACCCCTGCATATCCTCAGCACGCACCGGCATGACGCCATTCCAGACCTGCTGGAGCAGGTGGAGCAAACCGTACGCCAGGAAGGCCTCTACGCGGCCGGGTTCCTCAGCTACGAAGCCGCGGCCGCCTTCGACCCCGCGCTGAGCACCCATACTGCGGATGCCCGCCTGCCCCTGGCCTGGTTCGCCATCTGCCAGCGCCCACGTGTATGGCCGACACTACCTGTGCCGCAGCCAGGGGCCTTTACCCTGGGCCCATGGCGGGTCAGTGAATCGGCCCAAACCTATCAGCAGCACATCGCTCGCATCAAGGAACACATCGCCCGCGGCGATACATATCAGGTCAACTACACCTTTCGGTTACGGGCGCCGTTCAGCGGCGATCCCTGGCACTTCTTCCTGGCGCTGGCCCGGGCCCAACCGGCCTGCTATGCCGGTTATCTCGATGCCGGACCTTTTGCCATTTGCTCCGCGTCGCCAGAGTTGTTCTTCACGCTGCAACACCACACCCTGCGCTCGAAACCGATGAAGGGTACGGCTGCGCGGGGGCGCAGTTGGCAAGAAGACGAGGCGCAGATTGCCTGGCTGCGCAATTCCCCAAAGAACCGGGCCGAAAACGTGATGATCGTGGACATGATCCGCAATGACATGGGACGGATAGCCGAGGTGGGCAGTGTGCAGGCGCCGCGCCTGTTCGAGGTGGAACGCTATCCCACGCTGCTGCAGATGACGTCCACCGTGACCGCTCGCACGCGGGCCAGCCTGCCGCAGATCTTCGCCGCCCTGTTTCCCTGCGCCTCTATCACTGGCGCCCCCAAGGTGCGCACCATGCAGATCATCCGCTCGCTGGAAAGCAGCCCTCGCGGGGTCTACACCGGAAGCATGGGTTTCGTGGCCCCCGACGACAGCCCCGGCGAGCTGCGAGCCCAGTTCAATGTCGCCATTCGCACGGCCGTGGTACGCCGGCAAAACGGGCAGGCCGAATATGGCGTGGGCAGCGGCATTGTGTGGGATTCAGAGGCCGCCGAGGAATATGAAGAATGTCGGGTGAAAACACGGGTGCTGACGCAAAAGCGTCCTGACTTTTCGCTGCTGGAAAGCCTGCGCTGGCAGCCGGACAAAGGCTATTGGCTGCTGGAACGACATTTGCAACGCTTGCATCATAGCGCCATCTATTTTGGCATACCGCTTGTGCTCGATGACATCCGCCGCCGTCTGGACGATCTGGCGTCGAGTCTGATCCCACAACCCCACAAGGTGCGCCTGCTGATCTCCCTGCAGGGCGAACCCAGCCTACAAGCTGAACCCCTTCCATCGGACTCGACCCCCACCCCCCGCCGCCTGGGTTGGGCACGTCAGTCTGTCGACAGCAGCGATCCCTTTCTCTTCCACAAAACCACGCATCGGCAGGTCTACGAGCGGGCGCTGGCCGCTCGCCCCGATTGCGATGATGTATTGCTGATCAACGAACGCGGCGAGATCACCGAATCGTGTAGGGCCAACATTGTGCTGCGGCTGGACGATGCCTGGCTGACGCCACCAGTCACCAGCGGGTTGCTGGCTGGCACCCTGCGCGGCGAATTGCTAAGCCATGGCGTGTTGCGTGAACAGGTACTGACGCCGGCTGAAGTGCTACGTGCTTCGGAAATATGGCTTATCAATTCGGTGCGAGGCTGGATGCCCGTACACTGGGTGGATGACACGATGCCGGTGGCCGTATAAATCAGCGACGATACAGGCCGCTTCCATCATCCTGCATGGATGTGACTTTCACGTTTGATCCTGAGGCGGCCCCGGGAGATCTGCGGGGGCCGTATCGTCGATCGCCCCCCGCACCCGGCGCACCCATTGCAGGTAGCTGGCATCGGTCAGCAGATCTTCGCTGCTGGGATGGGGAAGGGGAATACTGAAATCGCACTTGAGCACGCCCGGTCGGGCCGACAACACCAACACGCGATCGGCAAGATACACGGCTTCGTGAATGTTGTGGGTGATCATGAGAATGGTCTGTCCGCGCATGTTGTGGATGCGCAACAGCTCGCGATTCAGGCGCTCGCGGGTGAGGGCATCGAGGGCGCCAAAAGGCTCGTCGAGCAGCAACAGATCAGGATCATGGGCCAGGGTACGGGCAATGGCTGCCCGTTGCTGCATGCCGCCCGAAAGCTGATGCGGGTAGTGATGGGCAAAGCCATCCAGGGCAACCAGGTGGATGAGCTCCTGGGCCACGCGATGGCGCTGCTCCCGACCTACGCCGCTTAGCTCAAGCGGCAGGGCGATATTATCGAGCACGGTGCGCCAGGGCATGAGGTTGATATTCTGGAAGACGATGCCGATGCGCGAGCTGGGCTGACGCAAGGGCACGCCATCAAGCAAGATATCACCGGCGCTGGGATGCAGCAGGCCGGCTATCAGGCGCAGCAAGGTGGATTTGCCGCCGCCGCTGGGGCCGACCATGCATACGAATTCGCCCCGCTGCACGTCGAACGAAACATCGTTAAGGGCGTGCAGCGGGTCATTCGGATCGCCATAGGCTTTGTAAACATGCCGCAGGCTGAGCAGAGGTGTCATGGCTGGGCCGCGGCAACAAACTCGTTGGTCCAGATGCCTTCGGTGTCGACCAGGGTATCAACGATGCCAGCTTCGTGCAGGAATTTGGCCGTGGCGGGCCAGATTTCGGGGGGGGTAAAGCCCAGTTGTTCACCGGCAGCCGGCGTCCAGAAAGGCAACGAGGCGTCAAAAATGGCACGATTGGTCTGCACATCCTGTGCTGCTTCCGGTACGTATTTCAGGCTGATCTCAAAAGCCTCGTCCGGATGTTCCAACGTATCCTTTATACCTCGCAGCAGGCCGCGGGTCATGGCCAGCACCAGTTCGGGTTGCTGGCGAATCACGGTCTCGTTGGTAATCAGACCATTGGAGGGAATTTTCATGTAATCATCCACGTAAATGATGTTGACGGGCTCTCCGGCCACCTTGAATTGCACGGGACCATTGGCCGCGTAGTCGTTGGCCGCGTCTATCAGGCCTTCACGCAGGGATGTGGCCTGGGTGAAGCCAATGCTTTGCAGATCGATCTGATCTTCGGGTAAGTCGGTGGCGTACACCAATGCTTTCCAGGCCACATAAGTGGCTCCGAACAGGCCGGGTATGCCCACCCGTTTGCCGATCAGGTCCTGCGGCGTGCTGATGCCGCTATCGGCGGGAGCAAAGACCACCACCGGGAATTTGGTGTACCAGGTGGCCACGTAGGTCACGGGCAGGCCCTGCGCCCGACCCAGGATCACCTGATCGCCACTGGCCACGATGAACTGGCGCTCGTTGACGCCCAGCAGCTTCAAGAAATCGGTCTCGTAGCCGTATTCCATCTCCACATCCAGGCCTTCTTCGGTAAAAAAGCCCTTGTCGATGGCTACATACCAGGGTGCAAACTGCACACTGGGGATGAAACCCACGCCCAGCTTCACGTGTGTGGGTTCAGGATTCGCTGTAGGAGTAGGGGCGGGAGCGGTGGTTGGTGTAGCCGGAGCCGGGGAAGCGCAGGCAGTGAGAGCCAGGATCAAAATAAGGCTGAGGATGAAGATAGTAACGGTTTTCTTGTTCATGATGAGATTGGGAATGAGATAGGGTGGATGAAACGATGGATTTCAGGCAACGCGTTTCCAGGCCAGCAAACGGTATTCCAGCAAAGAGACAGCGCCGTAAAGTCCTAAAGAGATGAGCACAAGCGTAAAGAGAGCCACGAAGAGCAGCGAGGTATCGAGCAAGCCCCGTGAAAGGTTGATGAGAAAACCCAGTCCCTGATTGGCGCCGACGAATTCGCGGATCACCGCTCCGATCACCGAGAGGGTGGTGCCCACTTTGAGCCCGGCCAGCAATACCGGCAGGGCGGCGGGGATTTCCAGGCGGGTGAATATCTGCCAGCGGCTGGCCCGCAACGAGCGCATGAGGGCCATGAGCTCGGGCTCGACCGAGCGAATGCCCACGATGGTATTGACAAGGGCCGGGAAAAAGAGCGTGAGGGCGCAGATGATCACTGTGCGCAGCACGCTGGCCTTGATCCAGATCACCAGCAAGGGCGCCACGGCGATAATGGGGAAACTTTGAAGGGCCACGACGTAAGGCGACAGGATCTGGTTGAGCAGAGGCGACTTGGCAAGCACATAGCCCAGGCTGGTGGCCAATCCCAGGCCCAGTACCAGTCCGCCCACGATCTCGATCAGCGTTGCGGTCGTGTGCCTGAACAGCGTGCCATCAGCCAACATGAGCAGCAGTTTGTGCCATACATCGATGGGACGCGGCAAGATGAAGGCCGGATAATCCTGCCACCGCACCAAAGCTTCCCACAGCAACAGGAACAACAGCACGGTGAGCGGGGCCAGGGCCACGCGTATCAATTGCAGGCGTCTGACTGACAGGGGTTGGGAAACAGGAGGGGGGACAGAGGTTTGCATGGCAGGTAGAAATACAGCAATAAAAAAAGCGATCAGGTCGTGCCTGATCGCCGCGTGACAAAATAGCAACCCGTTGGGGATGCCTGGCAAGGACACGACCTTCTTTCATCCGGACTGTACCGTCGGCTTCGGAATTACACCGAATCTGCTGACACGTTTGCCGAAGCAATACGCCGCTCGCGGGCTTGGTGATGCGGGCGTGACGCCTCACTCACCTCACCGCCGGTCGGGAATTGCACCCTGATATGAGTGCTCACCCTGCCCTGAAGGTCGGGCAATGTAAAGTTGGGACCCGTAGTAGGGTCAGCTGCAATTATACAACATCGACAGAGGAAGGGCGAAATAGAACACGCCGGGTAAAAACCGGGCGCTAATTGCCCCCGCCGTCGAGGCCCAGCTCGGCGGCAGCCGCCTGCATGGCCTGCAACACAAGCTGGATATGGGCATCCAGATCCTCACCCAGATCAGCAACATTGTGCGCGATCTCCTGGCGGTCGATGGCGGCCGTGAACCGCTTATCCTTCCACTTCTTCTTCACCGATTTGAGCGACACATCACGGATATCGCGGCTGGGGCGTACATAGGTGGTGGCGATGATCAACCCCGTGATCTCGTCACAGGCGCGCAGGGTTTTATCCAGCAGGGTTTCGGCGGGCACATGGAGATGGTCGGCATGAGCGGCCACGGCGTGGATGAGTTCGGGGGGCCAGTTCAACGACTCGAACAGGCGCAGGGCAGTACGCGGATGGCCGTTTTCGGCATCATCCATGTCGGGAAAGCGCTGGAAATCAAGATCGTGAACCAGGGCGGTAATCCCCCACAACGCCTCATCCTGCTGATACTTGCGGGCATAGGCCCGCACAGCGGCTTCCACCGCCAGGCAATGTTTGCGCAGGCCTTCGTTTTGGATCCACTCGCAAAGCAGATCCCATGCCTCGTCGCGGGTAGGGAGTGGCATCAGAGCACCTCGTCATCGGGAAGGATATTTTGCCAGGGGATGTCTGACATCCCCTGTTGGTGGTTTTGCAGGCGGGCCAATACAAACAACCAGTCACTGAGACGGTTCAAATAGCGAAGCGCGGTCTTGTTAATCGGTTCCTGATCGGCAAGGGCAACTGCAGCCCGCTCCGCCCGCCGACACACAGTTCGTGCGGTGTGCAACACGGCTGCGGGCGGATTGCCTCCCGGCAAGATGAAGGTTTGCAGCGAGGGCAGGATCTCCTGCCAGGCATCGATGTCAGATTCCAGGCGGGCCACGTCCCCGGCCTGTATGCGCCGCACCCGATGATGTTCGATATCGAGCGGCGTGGCAAGATCGGCGCCCAGGGCAAAGAGCTCGTGTTGTAGGCGGCGGATGGCAGCAGCCACGTCGGGATGAGGCCCCAGGCTTTCGGCCAGGCCCAACAGGGCATTCAATTCATCCACCGTACCATAGGCTTCCAGCCTGATGTGGTGTTTGGAAACGCGTCGACCGCCAAATAACACAGTGTTGCCGGCATCGCCGGTTCGGGTATAGATTTTCATGCTGAAGGTGTCATAAGAGATAGAAATCATGCCGCCAGACAGCGGGGTTTCATTGTACGCAATAAGGGGGCATGACGCCAATCATCGCCAGTGAGAGCATGCCAGGGGCGAAGGTTTCGGTATCATGCTGTTATTCGTATATAATAGGGAATAGCTCAAGCAGGTTCATTCGAACCATCGAGACGCTTTCTGCAAAGGGCCTGGAAACCGAAGAACCGGCGGAACGGAATGCCAGGAAAACCGTTAACATCATGGCTAGGCCCCGAGTTCCCGGTTAACGGGTTGAGCGGCTTTCCCAAATGGCAGTCCCGATTCGATGACGTACCAGCTGAGCAATTACCGGTTTGGACGTTGATCGGGTCGTTCATTGCAGGGCTACTGCGACAACTCCAATCCATCCTATCTTGATTAACAGCAGGAAGAGAGCAATGCTTTGGTATCATTACCTTCTGGCAATTCTCCTAGGATATCTCCTGGGTAGCATCCCCTCAGGCTATTTGATTGGCCGGGCCAAGGGCATAGACGTGCGGAAATATGGCAGCGGCCGCACTGGCGGAACCAATGTCTACCGCGCCCTGGGATTGCGCTATGGCATCCTCACCGGACTCAGCGACGGTGCCAAGGGTCTCGTCGCGGTGTTACTGGCGCGCTGGATATTTGGAAGCGAGGCCGCCGCAGCCCTGGCCGGAGCCATGGCTGTGTGTGGGCATAACTGGCCGGTGTTCTTACGCTTTAAGGGCGGCGCCGGCGGCGGCACGGCAGCGGGGGCGCTGATCGCCCTCAATCCCCTGGCCGCGGGCATTACAGTGCCAATTTTCCTCTTGGTGCTGGTTATCGGCCGCTATGCCTCGGTAGCCACCATGAGTATTGCCATCGGTTCAGCGCTGGTGCTGATCGTGCTGTATTATTTCGATATACACACGCCCTTAGGACATCTTGTTTTCAGCGCACTGACGATTCTGTGGATCATATGGGCGCTGCGCCCCAATCTCATGCGCCTGTATCATGGCACCGAACGCCGCATCGATTTCAAGAAAAAAACAGGGGCAATGCGGGGTTGATCTCATGATCCCCTGCCGATTACGAGGCCGGGAATGAGTACCCTGATCGTCGGCGCCGGAGCCATCGGCTGCATGGTGGCGGCGCGCCTGGCAGCCTCTGCCCAACCTGCTATCCTGGTAGCCCGACCGCATACCGCCCCCCTGCTGGCCCAACAGGGCGTCCAGTTGATCGATGCCGACGGCGCCCAGATGCAATCGCAGATCGCCGTTGCCGACTCGATTGCGGCGGGGCTACGAATGGCGCCTGATGTGGATCTGATCGTGCTGGCGGTGAAAGCATATCACACGGCCGCCGTGGCAGAGGAAATCCGGCAAACACACAGTGCCGTCCCGGTGCTCTGCCTGCAAAATGGTCTGGGCAACGAAGAAACCCTGGCTCAGACCCTGCCTCAAAGCCCAATCGTGGCCGGCGCCCTCACCACCCCGGTGACGGTGCTGGCGCCGGGTCGGGTGCAGATCACAAGAGCATCGTATTGGCTGGGGCTGGCTCCCGGCCCCCGCGCCCATGGCATTGCTTCCGTGCATCAGCGCTTTGTACAGGCTGGTTTCCGCGTGCAAAGCTGGCCCCACTACCAGGCCCTGAAGTGGTCGAAATTGCTAATGAATCTGCTGGCCAATGCGCAATCGGCTATTCTGGGCTGGAGCCCGACCCAGATCTTCGCCCACCCGATCAGCGCCCGCATCGAAATCCT
>JAJRXO010000275.1 GCA_024276255.1 Chloroflexota bacterium
CACGGCCTGCGCAATCTCTGGTCGGCATGGTGGAACTTACCCACCCCCGCCCTGTACGACACCGCGGTGCGCAATCGCGAGGGCGTGACCGTGCACCTGGGACCATTGGCTGTGCGCACGGGTCAACATACCGGGCGTTCCCCCAACGATCGCTTTATCGTGAAAGAGCCGAGCACCGAAGACCAGATCTGGTGGGGCGACGTCAACCGTCCTTTCGCCCTCGATGCCTTTGCGCGTTTGAAACAGCGCATGCTCACCTATCTCGAAGGCAAACAGGTCTTCATTCAGGACTGTTATGCCGGTGCTGATCCTGACCATCGCCTGCCCATTCGTGTGGTCACCGAAACCGCCTGGCACAATCTCTTTGCCCGCAACATGTTTATCCGCGAGCTCGATCGGGACAAGCTCATGCGCCACGTCCCCGAATTCACGGTGATTCAGGTGCCCAGCTTCACGGCCGATCCCAAGGTGGACGGCACGAATTCGCAGGCCTTCATCATCCTCAACTTTGCCGAGCATATCATTCTTATCGGTGGCACAGCCTACGCCGGTGAGATCAAGAAGTCGATCTTTTCGGTTATGAACTATCTCATGCCCAAGAGGGGCGTGCTGCCCATGCACTGCTCGGCCAACATGGGTCCGGATGGCGATGTGGCCATTTTCTTCGGCCTGTCGGGCACAGGCAAGACCACCCTCAGCGCCGACACCAGCCGCACCCTGATCGGGGATGATGAACACGGCTGGGGCGAGGATGGCGTGTTCAATTTTGAAGGCGGTTGCTATGCCAAGGTTATTCGTCTCTCACAGCGGGCCGAGCCCGAGATCTATGCCACCACCCGTCGTTTCGGCACTATCCTGGAAAATGTGGCCTACAATGCACATACCCGTCGCGTCAATCTGGATGATGATTCGTTGACCGAGAACACGCGCGCGGCCTACCCCATCACCCACATTCCCAATGCCACGCGGGAGGGCATGGGAGGACATCCGCGCAATGTCATCTTCCTCACCGCCGATGCCTTTGGCGTGCTGCCGCCCATCTCTCGCCTTACACCTGAGCAGGCCATGTATCACTTCATCAGCGGTTACACTGCCAAAGTGGCCGGCACCGAGCGCGGGGTCACCGAACCTCAGGCAACCTTCAGCGCCTGTTTCGGCGCCCCCTTCCTGCCCCGGCATCAATTCGTGTATGCCCGCATGCTCGGCGAGCGCATCGAAAAGCACGAAGCCAAGGTGTGGCTGGTTAATACCGGCTGGTCGGGCGGGCCCTACGGCATTGGCCAGCGCATGAAGATCGCTTACACGCGGGCCATGGTGAACGCGGCACTGGCGGGTCAGCTGGATGACGTGGAGACGGTGCCTGATCCCATCTTCGGCGTACATGTGCCCAAGCATGTGCCTGGCGTTCCCGATCACGTACTGACCCCGCGCAACACCTGGAGCGATGGCACAGCCTACGACGCCCAGGCCCGCAAACTGGCCAGCATGTTTGTGGAAAACTTCCGGCAATACGAGGATCAGGTATCGGAAGAGGTGCGTGCGGCCGGCCCCCGGCTTTGAAGGTATGCAGGGCCATAGTAAATGAAACAGGTTTTTGGACGCGGACGAGAACGGACGAGACAGAAGATTATCTTTTTCTATCCGCGTATTCCGCGTTCGTCCGCGTCCAAAACCTTCCCGTGCGTACGGGGCGTGAGCTCGCTGAACCGCTTTGTAATTCGCACCTTGCCAGTCAGATTTTAGCCCCCTGAGCTGGATATTTTCGTCGGAGCAGGGAGCAGGAAGCAGACGGGAGACGGGAGAGTGCGACGAGGTAGCGTTTTCAGGCCCGGTTTACAGGTTTACGGGTTTTCCGGGCTACAGATGGTCTGTGCGCAGATCGTTTTCATCGGTATCGGCGGGTAGCCGTTCATGGCGACTGTTTCGTAAACAGCCGATGATGCCACCCGCAAAAGAATTGCGAAGAGCCGGTTGGTCGCGCGCACAACGGCGTGAAACGTAAAACGTGGGTGAGCAGCCCACCGAATCAAATTCGGGGCTATGGGGCCAACGGCCGCCGGACGGCCTTCACCGACCGTTCGCTTTGTCAAAGACTCGTTGCTGTTGGCGTTCTGTCCCCGGAGGGGGGCAGGCGGCGGAACGCCTTTGAGCCCCGGATTGATTCGGTGGGTTTTATATAGGCGCTTTGCGCCAGCGGCCGAACTGCGTCGGCCGTCTCGTTTTGAAGGAAATCTGTTGTTTGACGCGGTAGAATCAGGCGCATCACGGATGCGCCCAACGCCCGGTGCCCGTCGCTTCGGCGGTGCCCGCGTCCATCGCATCCATGATGCGATGAGCTGCAACCTCACCCCCACCCCGGTTTACGGGTTTTCAGGGCTGTTCCTCAGAGCAAACTGCTCCCCGGGCGGATTCGCAATCCGCGAGGTATAACAAACCCATTTTCATCGGTATCGGCGAGCCGCCGCTCATGATGCCTGTTCCGTTAATGAATCCTTGACCCCGGGCGCAGACTATCCCCGATCGATAATTGCCATGGTGAGGCGGGCAACGGCGATGGCCTTGCCCGCTTCATCATCAATGCGAATATCCCAGACATGGGTGCGTCGGCCCACCCGGATGGGCTGAACCCGACCGAGCACATAGCCCTGACGGATGCTGCGCAGATGGCTGATATTGAGTTCGATGCCGACGCCTTGTTGGCGGCTAAAGTCGATGATCAGATAGGTCGCCACGCTGCCCAGGGTTTCGGCTAGCAGGGCCGAGGCGCCACCGTGCAGCAGGCCCATCGGCTGCTGTGTGCGATGGTCAACCGGCATGCGGGCCACAAGATAATCGTCGCCGATCTCCGTAAACTCAATGCCGAGGTGGCTGACAGCATTGCCGGTTGACATTTGATTGAGGGCGTCGAGGTTGGGGACGGTACGCCACAGGCTCATGATGATCTCCGATGATGGCGGAATGGGGTGGGGCCTCAATTGAAAGCGATGAAGGCTTCTGCAATGCCGGGCACGCACACAGGGTTTTACAGAAAACCTGACCACATTGAGCGGCTGGATCCAGCACACCGGCTCGGTATGCGCCCACCCTGCACGTCGGCGATGGGGCGGTAGCGGTTTGCCGATGCAATAGTGTATAAAAAACGGCCCCACATGAGCAAATCATGCCGAGCCATTCTGTATTAGTATTCAGTTTCAGAGATCAGGGGTGATCTCTGTCTTGGAGAGCAAGTCTACCGGAGTGACTTACCAGCGGCGCTCGCGACGGAAACCACCACTGCCACCACTGCGATTTTCGGTGCGGGGGCGGGCTTCGTTGACCTTGAGGTCACGGCCACCCATTTCAGCGCCGTTCAGGCCGTTGATGGCAGCAGCTGCCTCTTCGGCGGAGTCCATTTCCACGAAGCCGAAGCCACGTGAGCGGCCGGTGTTGCGGTCTTTGATGATTGCGACGTCGCTAACGGCGCCATAGGCTTCGAATGCTGCGCGCAGCTCGCTTTCGGTGGTGCTCCAGGGGAGGTTGCCAACATAGATGTTCGTCATGAGAATCTGTTCCTGTTTGTAAGATGAGAGATGGTTGGGAGAAGAATTAATGAGTGTGGCCGTCATGAATGTGGCCATGGGCTAGTTCTTCGTCGGTGGCTGGTCGTAGATCAACGACTTTGACCTGGAAGTGCAGCGTCTGGCCGGCAAGTGGGTGATTGAGGTTGAGCACGACGCCGTCAGTTTGGATATCTTCGACGTAGGCGATCACGACTTCACCGCTGTTGCTGTCCCGCATCTGCAATCCCATCCCGTCTTCCAGTTCGAAGTCGGGGGGAAAGGCACTCATGGGTACAAAGGTCATTGCTTCCGGGTCGTATTCGCCATAGCCATCAGCTGGGGCGACATCGACGTTCTTTTTATCGCCGATTTGCATGCCGTAAAGCTCTTTTTCCAGCCCGGGTATTATATTGTTGGCACCTTGCAGATATTGCAGCGGTTCCGACGCCCCGGCGGAGTCAATGACGTTGCCGTCATCCAGCTGAAGCACATAGGCCAGACTTACGACCATGTTGTCAGCAACGGTGGGTGGAGGATTGTTCATACATAGATGTTCCTGTGAAAAGAGAAGGTGGGAAGATGATCGTAAGCGAGTCTAAAATAAAGACCGCCCAAAGCTTCTCAGCCTGGGCGGTCATGTGTTTTTGTCCAGAACAGAGCTTACGAATCGTGGGTATGTTACCGCATACTGACCGTATTGTCAAGTTCGGAGTCCGAGAAAATACTGTAGCAGCACGCCGCTGTCGTCCAATCGCTCCACCGACTGCAAGTGCAGCGCGATGTCCTGGCTGGCGATCAGCGTGCCGTCCTCTTCCACCAGCACGCGGCATCGCATTCGGTGCGCAGCCGGTCCGCACGTGCAAAATCGACTGCCGATGAGATGGCTGCTTCCCGGCGTTCCGCGCTGTCGAGCTTGCCATCGAGGGTCATGGTCACGTTGACGATCACGGTGGGCCGCATGATCAGGAGCCGGGCGTGGGACTAGGCTCGGGCGTGGGTTGCAACACGAAGTCGCTGGCACCCTTGGTCACGAAGTCCTCCACGGCAAAGGGGGCGACCTGTGCATAATAGGGCGACTGCGAGAACTTGACGTAATAGTCGTTGCTGGTGGGGTCCTTGGCGCCGATCTGTAACTCGAATTGCTGCGCTTCACCGTCCGCGGGTTGCAACGTCCAGCGTAACACGGCCTGTGGCTGGTCCAGTCCATAGCTGGGATCGGCCTGCTTGCCCAGGGGACGCAACATGCTCAGTGAACTGAGGCGCGTGATCAGCGTGGAAAGTTGGGAGCTGTCGGTCGGCTGATCAGGGCCCAGTTCCTGCACCTGCCAGTCGCCGTTTTCATCCCGTACGAAGGTCATGGTGCCCTGCGCATTCTCGACCGTCATCTGCTTGATGTCCGCGGCCGTCTGGCTGATGAGCTGGGAGTCGATGTAGCTCGATGCCTGCGTGCTGGCGTCGAAGCTGGTGAGATCGGTGGTGAGATAGACCTCGTCCTCTCCGGCCAGGCGGAAGTGCAGGGTGTTGAGTGTGGGAGAGGTGCCGAGATACAGCACATGGCTGTTGCCATCCTGG
>JAJRXO010000276.1 GCA_024276255.1 Chloroflexota bacterium
CCCTGGCTGGCTGAGAACATCTGGGCGCTGGCGCCCCTGGCCTTCCGCCTGGTGGGCCTCCTGCGCCCTGAATATATTCCCCTCAGCCAGCGCCGCCTGATCCGCCTGCCCACAACCCCGTTCTGAAGCCGGTGCCATGTCCTTTTTCGATGCCCCCCACCGCCGTCTGAATCCCCTCACGGGAGAGTGGGTGTTGGTTTCACCGCAGCGCACTCGCCGCCCCTGGCTGGGCCAGACCGAAGTAGTGGGCACAGAAAAGCGGCCGGCCTATGATCCCGACTGCTATCTGTGCCCGGGCAACATGCGCGTCGGCGGCGAGCGCAACCCCGACTACACAGAGACCTTTGTCTTCACCAATGACTTTGCCGCCCTGCTGCCGCACACACCCTCTGCGTTCCACAGCGAACATTCCCTGTTGCAGGCGCACAGCGTGCGCGGCACCAGCCGCGTGATCTGCTTCTCGCCCCGCCATGATCTCACGCTGCCGCAGATGTCCCTGCCCGCCATTCGCCGCCTGATCGACGTCTGGGCCGATCAGGTGACAGAGCTCAGCGCCTCCTATCGCTGGGTGCAGATATTCGAAAACAAGGGAGCCATCATGGGGTGCTCCAATCCGCACCCTCACGGGCAGATATGGGCCAGTGATCGCCTGCCCAACGAGGCTGCCAAAGAAGACCGCCAACAAAAGCGCTATCTCGAAGAGCGCCACCACCCCCTGCTGCTCGACTACGCCCGGCTGGAGCTGCAAGACGGCGAGCGCCTGGTGATCGTAAACGAGCACTGGCTGGTCGTGGTGCCCTTCTGGGCCCTGTGGCCGTTCGAGACCCTCCTGCTGCCAAGACGACACGTGACCCATCTGCCCGGGCTCACAGGGGACGAACGCGATGCCCTGGCCGACATACTCAAACGCCTGCTGAGCAAATACGACAATCTATTCCATACCTCGTTCCCCTACTCCATGGGCTGGCACGGCGCTCCCGGCAACGACGATGCAGCGCACTGGCAACTCCATGCGCATTTTTATCCGCCGCTGCTGCGCTCGGCCACCGTGAAGAAGTTCCTGGTCGGCTACGAAATGCTGGCGGAGGCGCAGCGCGATCTCACGGCCGAACAGGCGGCAGCCCGCCTGCGGCCGCTGCCCGAGCATCTGGGGGAATAAGGGGATGGAGTTATTGGGGGGAACCCGGTAAACCGGAAAACCTGTAGACCGGTGCACCGGAGGGCCAGGGCACCGGGGATCGTCCATCACAACATGAAGACCTGGCCTAGTACTCAGTCAATCGTTGATTGATAAAAAACGCCTCGTGGCCGTGACCTACACCGCTGAGCAATACGGCCTTTCACCCATAGCGATGGTGTCGTTGTTTAGGGCCTAGCTGAGTGAACTCAGGCTCTCTAGGCGCTTTGCGCCAGAGGTCGGCCTGCGCCGACCGTCGTGGACTGGCGAAAGGACGACGCAGGTCGTCCTCTGGCCGTAGGCCTAAAGAGCCCGACTTCCAGTCGGCTGGTGGAACGGGCCGCTGTCATTTTTCTTCAAAGTGGTCTTGACTGAATACTGGTTTCCCGATCTTCTGGTCTTCCGCCAACCACTTTCCGGAGAAACCCTGTACAGGCTGACGCCCTTACGCAACACGTACCGAAATTCGGCCTTGACATCCTCCGGCGCTTATGCTAAAATGCAGGAAGTTAAACGTTTAAGTATTGCAACAGGTCATGTGTCCCCTGGCACCGGCGAAGTACACTCTTTTTTTTGCCCACGAGGTTAAACGTTTAAGTATGTCCAGCCCTACCATTCGTGATGTGGCCAGAGAGGCCGGCGTTTCTATCGCCACGGTTTCGTACGTGCTCAATGATAGTCGTCCGGTTGGGGAAGAAACGCGCCGTCGGGTGCTGGCGGCCGCACAGCGATTGGGCTACCGGGCCAATGTCATGGCGCGCAACCTGCAGGCTCGTGAGACACGGCTGCTGGGCTACACTTGGCGTCCCACCCCGCCGGATCAGTTCAATCCCATCCTGGACCAGTTTCTCAATGCCATTGCCCAGGCCGCGGCACATCATGGCTATCGCGTGCTCACCTTCCCCAGCGAGACCATCGCCGAGGA
>JAJRXO010000277.1 GCA_024276255.1 Chloroflexota bacterium
AGCCGTGTTCGGCGTCTCATACGAGGGCGATCCCGATATCATCTGCCCCCAGGCCAACGCCATGCAATTGGATTGGCTGTTCAAGCGCGGGGAGCTCGACGCCTGGCGCATCTCCTGCCGGGAGCGCTACCCCTCGCCGGCGCCAGCTCAGGTCGAGCTGGCCATCATCGGCGACTACGGCAACGGCAGTCAGGCTGAGGCACGTGTGGCCGAATTGGTACATGGCTGGAAACCCGACGCCATCTTCACGGCCGGTGACAACAACTACCCCAACGGCGCCGCTGCTACGATTGACGATCATATCGGCCGCTATTATCACGACTACATCGCCCCCTATCAAGGCAGTTTCGGCCCCGGCGCAGACAACAATCGCTTCTTTCCCGCCCTGGGCAACCACGACTGGCGCAGCCTGCAATGCCAGAACGAACAATGCAGCGGCCCCTATTTCGACTATTTCGAGCTGCCGGCCAACGAGCGTTATTACGACGTCGTCATGGGGCCAGTGCAGGTTTTCGTATTGGACAGCGACGGCCACGAACCGGACGGTCGGGGCGCAGACTCGGCGCAGGCGCAATGGTTACGTCGGGCGATGCAGAGCTCGCCGGTACCCTGGCAGGTCGTGATCCTCCACCATCCCCCCTATTCCTCAGCAGCCCACGGTTCACAGACGGCCAGCCAGTGGCCCTTTGCCGACTGGGGAGCCGACGTGGTGATCGGCGGGCATGACCACAGCTACGAGCGCATCGAACGCGACGGCATCCTCTATTTCGTCAATGGCCTGGGCGGCGCTGCAACCTATAATTTCGGCCAGCCGGTGGCGGGCAGTGTGCTGCGCTACAATGCCCGCCATGGCGCCCAGCGCCTGGTGGCCGACGCCGCCACCCTCAGCATCTCCTTCATCAATGTCGATGGCGAGATCATCGATAGCGTCACACTCACACAAACCGCCCCGATTCCGACGCCCACGCCCACTGCGCTTCCGTCACTGACCCCCACCCCCACCTCTGTTCCCAGCCCCACGCCCACGCCCTTCCGCCTCACATTGCCCCTGCTGCGCCGCCTTTTCCGCTGTCAGCCCGACTGAACCATGATTGCCCGGCTCCTGATCCTCCCCTTCGGCTCCATCTGGCAGCTCAGGCAACGTTGCCAGCATAGCCGTTCCCCTCTCCTCAAACGCTTCTACATCGCCCTCTACAACCTCTATCAATACGAAAACAACAGCGCCATCGCCTGGAATGCCCGCTTCGCCGGCGAACCCTGCTTGCCCCACGGCATGAAGAGCATCTTCATCTCCGGCGGCGCCCGCATTGGCCGCAACTGCGTGATCTTCCAGCAGGTGACCATCGGTTCCAACACCCTGCCCGATTCCAGAGGCACCGGCGCACCCGTGGTGGGCGACAACTGCTACATTGGCGCCGGGGCCAAGATCATCGGCAATGTGCGGGTGGGCAACCATGTGCGCATTGGCGCCAACGCCGTCGTCGTCAAAGACGTGCCCGACAACGCCGTGGTCCTGCCTGGCGAAGGCCGGATCATCGTCAAAGACAGTCCTCCTGACAATCGCTATTACACCTATCTGGGCCGCTGGGTTTATTATGATGACGGCCGCTGGCTGCCAGTGCAGGATCCCTACATCCTGGCACGTTTACAGCGATAACTCCATTCATCCCATATCAGCACAGGTCATCGTTATGTCACGTCAACGCCCCCAAGGATTCGTCAGCAAGAGTACGATTCGTGTGCGCTATGCCGAAACCGATGCCATGGGCATTGTGCACCACAGCAGTTACATTCCCTGGTTCGAAGTCGGCCGCTCGGACTGGCTGCGCGAAGCCGGCCTGCCCTACAGCGAATTCGCCAGCATGGGTTACTATCTCACGGTGGTTGAAGTGGGCGCCCGCTATATCAAACCCGCCGTCTATGACGAACTCGTCACGGTCTACACCTGGGTGGGAGAGATCAAAAGTCGGGGGCTCAGGTTGGAATATGAGGTCGTCAATGCCGCCGGTGAGCGCCTGGTAACCGGTTTCACCCGCCATATCTGCATCACCCACGAAGGCCGATCCGTCCGCCTGCCGCAGGCCTTGCTGGACACTGTCACGCGGGTCAACGGGCCGAATCAGGCTTCCTGATCGACCGCTTCCCCATCTTCGTGGGGCGAAACCACGCTTTCCCTTGCCGACTCAACAGCATCCATCTTTTCCGCCAGCTGCGCTTCCACTTCCCCGTCCAGCGGCGGTAGCTCATCCAGCGAACTGAGCCCGAAATACTGCAAAAACTCGAACGTGGTGCCATACAGGATGGGCCTGCCTGCCTGTTCCAGCCTTCCCACCTCCTCTATCAAACCCCGATTGAGCAGAGTGCGGATCACCCCGTCGCTGCTCACCCCGCGGATAGCCTCGATTTGAGGCCGTGTAATGGGCTGACGATAGGCAATGATGGCCAGGGTCTCCAGCGCCGCCCGCGAGAGCCTGGCGCTGAGATCCAATCCCAGATAAGCCTCGATGACATCTGCAGCAGCCGGGTTGGATACCAGCTGCACGGCGTCGCGGTGGCGCTGTAAACGAATGCCCCGGCTTTGCAACTGCGCCTGCAATGTCTGCAGAGCTGACTCGATGCGCTCAACAGGAAGCTCAAACGCGGCAGCGATTCGCTCAACAGGCGCCGGATCCCCCAGGACAAATAGCAAGGCCTCTAGCAAAGGCGCCAGGTCGTCGTCCGATAGCTCGATCTCCAGCTCTTCGAAGCCGGGCTGGCCATCGAATACCATCGCTTGCGTCTCCGTCATTTAGATCACCTCGGGATAATCACTATGACGGATGCGCACATCAAGTTTGCCCCATTTCAGCCCCATGTGATCTTCCACGATCTCGCGGGTGACCAGCATGAGCTCCTCGGTCTTCATAGGTACATCGATCTCGGGCGATGTCTCAACATCGAGCTGTACATCCACCTGCTCCCCGCGGGAACGCACGGACGGTATCACGGTGATCACATCGGCTAACTGATCGAGATGCCAGGCCAACCGCCGACCAACGCTGTCGGTCGTCACCTGCGCAGCGCCCACAGATGTCTGCAAACGCACCGCCGATTCGCCGCTGCGGCTGAACTCGGCCATCAACAGGGGTAGGAACACGAGCAAAGCCCCCACCACCACTGCAATGCGAGCGAGGCTGAAATTGGTGGCATCGATGGCCTGAAAACGAGCGATCTGATTGGTCAGTGAGCCCATCTGTACTTGCAGCCAGTTCATGGTATCCAGGGGCATAACGCCCAAGGCCACGAACAAAACCAACAAGAACAAAAAGAAAAGGGTGGCGACAACTCGATTCAGTTGATTCATAAATAGCTTCC
>JAJRXO010000278.1 GCA_024276255.1 Chloroflexota bacterium
ACAAAGCCTGTGGCCGTGAAACCACAGTCTCCGCCAACGATTTCGTCAAAATGCTGGAACGTGGGCAGGCTTTTCAGCGCCAGCTCCGCCTCCAGGGGATTGTCGTAGTGCATACGCACCAGACCGCTGCTTTTGCCGGTCGCTCCGGCCGCCAGATGCTTGCGCTCCAGCAAAACGACTTTGCCCGCCTGCAAGCGCGTGAGGTGAAAGGCCAGACTGACGCCGATAATACCGCCACCGATGATGAGGATATCTGCTGTTGAGGATGTCATGGATTTAACCGTTTTGAAGGAGTGTGAATGAAGCTGAATGACAGCCAGGGATGTACGACCATGTTCTACAACAGATACTGCGTTTAGGGCAAGGTAAGACGCAAAACATATCCTGCCCCTCGCCCTGTCCGCACTATCCGGCTGATCAGCCGCTGCCGATCGCTGCTGACAGATCTTCGATGCGCTGAATACCGGCGTTCTGCGGGGTGGGCAGGCCGGGCGCCGTCACATCCAGCAGGTCCCGGCCCAATCGCTCGCCGGCCCATTGGAGCACGACGTCGATATGGGGTGTGTTCGCCCCACACAGCCGGGCAATGCCGTGGCTGACTGCCAGGCCAAAGGGCGCGTCCTCGGCCAGATAGCGGGCAGAGAAATCGGGCACCCAGACGCCTGGGCGCAGCTCCTTCATGGGGGCCAGCAGCCCGGCATAAGCGCGATTACTGACGAACGAGGACCATAACGTGCTCGGATCGGCGATGTCATCGGCGTAGGAACGCAGGAGCCACTGATGCAGGGGCCGCACGGCCTTGAGATCATAGGGCGGCTCAAGGCAACGACATATCTCTTGGATGTCGTCACTCATCCCCTGCAAGAGCCGGGCGCCGCTTTCATCCAGGTTGTGATAAAACAAGGGCCGCTCATCCTGGCGGAACGGCCGACCATCCCAGTCCGCAAAAAGGCTGTACATGATCCCGGGATGAATAAGCTGCCCCACATTGGCCAGGGTCAGGGCCAGGAAGCTGCCAGCGTGGCCCATGGGCACCCGTAGTAACGTCTGCAACATGGGTTGCAGGGCGTCCGCCTGCGCCGCTGGCCGGGTGGCGAAATCGACGATGCGCTTGCTGCCCAGCATGCGCACTCGCATTCCGTAGTCTTCGATGCGACAGGACCAGGGCAGGGTTTGCAGGCCGAACAGGCGTACATCATGACGCTGAAAACGGCGTAGCACCCTGCTTGCCACCCAATCGAATCCCCCGCGCGCCGGCACAGCCCCCACCCAGGCCGCTGTATCGAGGTGTGGAACGATTGCCTCAAGCATGGCTGCGTGGGTGAAAGCCGGGGCCACCAGAAAGACCATGGAGCTGCCGGGGATCACCTGGCCGGGATCGGCGCTGATGCGCCGGGGCATGCCGCGCGTCTCGATGGCGCCCACGCAGGCGATCCCCTGATTGGCATGACAACCCGCTTGCAGGCGTGACGCCTCGTCGGCATAGGGGGCGTAGATATCCACCTCACAGCCGGTACTGGCGACAATGGCAGCCAA
>JAJRXO010000279.1 GCA_024276255.1 Chloroflexota bacterium
GCGCGTTTTCAACGTGTCGCTGATTGTGATTTGCTGGTGGGCGGCGGTATGGGCCAGCCTGCTTACGAGCGCCTGCTTTCCATGGGCCTGCAGGTCATAACGACCGATCTCAAGCGGGTGGATGATGTATTGCAGGCGGCGTTGCAGGGCACCCTCAGCCACAATCCCCGTCGCATTCACAAAGCGCACCATTGATGACGATTACCAGTGCAACGGCCGCCCGTGGGCTGGACGAAGCAATGCCGCCATTTTATCGGCGCAATTTCGCCGCCGGTTTGATTCACGGCATCTTCTTTCAGGCCTCCGATGCCTTTGCTAACATCCACACTATTCTCCCCAGTCTGGTTGCTCTTCTCACGCCGTTTGCTGGTTTTGTGGGGCTGATGGCCACCCTGCAAGGCTTCAGCCAGGTCATCCCCCAGTTCTATACAGCCCACCTCATTGCCAACAAAGCCAGGCGTAAACCCTGGCTCCTGGCGATCATCTCCCTCCGCTTCGTCTCATTGGGGGTTCTGGCCTGGCTGATCTTTCAGTTCGGGGCCAACCGGCCCCAGCTTGTGCTGTGGGCGTTGATTGGCCTTTTCGGTCTTTTTTCCTTTATCGGCGGCATGGGAACGGTTATCTATGCCGATATTTTTGCTCGCGCCATTCCTGCCCGCCGCCGTGGGCGTTTCGCCGGGGCCAAGCAATTGCTGGGCTACGGCCTGGCTATTGGGTCCGGTTATGTGGTGAAGTGGATCCTCTCGCAACCCGATCGTTTTCCCTTTCCCCTCAATTATACCCTGATCATCGGTTTCAGTGCTGCTGCGCTGGTCATTGCCTTGACCGGCTTTGCCATGATCCGGGAGCCTCAGGTGACACAGCTCCGGCAGCCTCCGGCTTTTCGCCACACCATGCAGACGGCGCGGCAGCTCTTGCGTTCCAGTAACAACTTACAACGACTGCTGATCAATCGCGCCTTTCTCACCCTGGGTTTAACCGTCGCCCCTTTCTTTGTCGTGTATGCCCGCCAATATCTCAATATTCCACCGGCCACGGTGGGCATCTATCTCTCTCTGCAGATGGCAGGCGCAGCCGCCTCCAATGTCCTGTGGGGCTGGCTTTCAGACGCCTCTGGGAATCGCCTGGTGCTACTGGGCACAGCCCTGAGTGGCGCAGCCGCCACCATGTTGGCCCTGTTTACGCCCGCAGCCTTGCCGTGGCTGTTCGGTGGTGTTTTCCTGTTGTTGGGCTTTACCCTCAGCGGGATGCGTGTGGGTTACAGCAACTATCTCTGGGAGATGTCGGCAGAAGAGACACGACCTGTTTGCGTGGCCTTGCAGAACACTGTGCTGGCGCCGTTGTTGGTGGGCTTGCTTAGTGATCGGCTTTCGTATACACTTTTGTTCTCAGTAGCTGCCGTGGCCTGGCTGCTCAGCCTGGTACTGGCAATGCGGCTGGGCGAACCCCGCACGGATCCCCAGGCTCGCTGCTGTTTACCCACTACTCCCTCCATCCCATGAAGATAAAACCCCGCTACGGCCATTTTAACTGGATTGCCCCGTTCTACGATCGGGTGTTTGGGGGCACTCACCATGCCGCGCTCTTCGAACACTTGCAGATTGCTCCTGGCCAATGGGTCCTGGACATCGGAGGTGGCACAGGCCGGGTGGCGCAACACCTCGCCGATAGCGAGGCAAATGTGGTGGTGGCCGATGCCTCGCCCAACATGCTGGTAGCCACCCGCCGCAAGGGCCTGCTGGCTGTGCGGGCACTGGCCGAGCAATTGCCCTTTGCCAACGACAGCATTCATCGCATCTACGTGGTGGATGCCTTTCACCATTTTGCCGATCAGCCGTTGGCTGCATCCGAAATGCTGCGCGTGCTGCTCCCCGGGGGCCGCATCGTCATCGA
>JAJRXO010000280.1 GCA_024276255.1 Chloroflexota bacterium
ATCGGCGGCGATCTCCAGCTCATCGGGCGTGCCGGCCGGGATCGGCGGCAGGATCGGGGTCAGGCCCCGGATGAGACTGGCTTCCACGGATTCGCCTGTTTTCTCGGCGGGAGGCATGGCTGCTTCTGGCTGCGGCGCTTCTTCATCGGGGCCGGGCTGCGACGGCTCGGCAGCAGGTTCGGCTTCTGCCGTGCTGGCTGAAGGAAGCATCAGGGCTTCGGCCTCGGCCAGGGGTAGAGCCTGGGCATAGACCGACGCCAGCACGGAACCGGCCTGCAACAGGGGCATTTCCCGGCGCAACGGGGTGTCGCTTTCCTGCCACAGGGTTTGCAGGGCTGGGTAGTCCCATTCGGCGGTGATTACACCCTCCGCCATGGGGCTACCGACCTGAACCATGATGCCGCTGAAGCGCGGGGTGAATTCCAGTGGCGCAAAAATGGCGCTGCGCCCCAGAAAGGGAAAGTCGTCGGAAGCGGCAAATGGATCGGGGCCAATCAGGAAACTGACCATGCCATAGAGCTGGTTTTCCTGGCAGCGGGCCATGGCCGCCTGACGTATTTTGTGATAGGTGGCGGGTTTGTTTACGGCGCCCATTGTCAGCAGCATGTCTGCGCCCTGATAGGCCAGCACCCGTGCCGGTTCGGGATAGAGCACGTCGTTGCCCAGCAGGATGCCGACACGGCCGGCAGGGGTGGGGATGACGTTCCAACCCTCGGCAGCAGCGGCAGCCATGGGTTTGTCGCGGGGTGACAGGATCACCTTCGCCTGTTGGCCCAGTAGCGAGCCATCAGGCCCGAACACCAGCGATACATTGCGCAGGACGCCGCTGGCGGTGTCGTGTTCGTACATGCTGCCAGCCACGATGGTCATTTCATACTGGCGGGCCAGGTTGGCAAAAACGCTGATGTAGGCGTCGTGCAGAGATTCGGGCATTTCCTGCAGATATTGCAGCAGCGTCTGGTGCAGGTCGGCGCGTACCACAGTGGCGGCGCTGCCAGCCAGCCGGGATTTGGCTCGCTGCCAGAAACTACGTCGGCTCTGGGCCCCTTGCCCGGCTGTTTTCAGCAGGGCGTTGCGCCAGCCCGTGAAATTGGGGATGGCCGTCGCCAGACCGCTGAGCTCGGGGAAGAGCGCCAATACCGCGCCTTTGGCCTGCGCCATGCGCAGAAAACGCTGGAGATAACTGACAAACTCGTCATGGCTTTTGGGTACCAGCAGTCGATGCTGAACACAGGCAACAATTGGTTTTTCCATAAGTGGATCGAATGTTCGCGAAAGGGTGAACGGTGAGGGGAGAGATTGAATCGTTGGCTCTATTCTAGCACGAGATCGAGGAAAAAGACAGGCCAAGAAAAGCCCTGATTCTGGTATTTGGAGATGAGGGGTATGGCTGTTATGATGCGGCGAACCTCACGAATCCATCGACACAGCGGGCCATTATGAAACAACGCGATTTGCTTTTGTTTGTCTTACTCAGTGCTATCTGGGGATCCTCGTTCATGTTCATCAAGTTAGGCTTACTGGGCGGATTTGATCCTCTGTCGCTGGTGAGCATACGTCTTTTTTCGGGCGCTTTGCTGATTTGGATCCTATTGCTACGTCGCGGTGGATGGAAGCTACCGGATCGGCGTTCGTGGATGCTGATCGCCCTGCTGGCTTTTGTGAACAACGCCATCCCCTTTACCTTTATTTCCTGGGGGGAGCTGCATATCGATTCGGGTATGGCTGCGATCCTGAACAGCACCGTTCCCCTGTTCACGGTGGTGCTGGCGCATTGGGCGCTGGCTGATGAATCGCTTACCTGGCGGCGGGGTGTTGGCGTGGGCCTGGGCTTCGTTGGCATTTTGGTGTTGTTCGCACCGGATGTGGTGCTGGATTTTAACCGCGAGCGGGTGCTGGGCCAGCTGGCGGTGATCGTGGCCTCGGCCGGCTATGCCGCCGGATCGGTGCTGGCCCGCCGGTATTTGCAGCATGTTTCGTCACTGCTGCTCACGGCTTTGCAGCTTAGCTTCGCCTTTTTCTGGGTCGTGGGACTGGCCGTGGGCGTTGAGCGTACTTCGCTGGCAGCGGTCACGCCGCTGGCCTGGTTCTCTGCCGTGTGGCTGGGCGTGTTGGGTTCGGGTGTGGCCTATCTCCTTTTCTTCCAGTTGTTGCGTAGCATCGGCGCCACATCGACCACGATGGTGACCTATGTCATCCCCCTGTTTGCTTTACTGATCGGCGCCCTGTTTTTGTCTGAAAGCCTGCAATGGCCCATGCTGATCGCCCTGGGGCTGATTTACGCCGGGGTGCGGCTGGCCACACAGCATCCGACGCTCCCCCCGGCCGCGACCCGCGAACAGCCCCGATCTGTGTAGAATCGGGGCTGTTTGCTGGATGGGGCATCAGCCGGGCGACATGGCCAGGCTAATTCAATCTGCGAAGCGTTCCTTGACAAGGTCTGCCAGGGTGGGCCGGCCCAGCGGTTGCAACTCGTAGTGCACGCGCTGCGTGGGATGATCGATGTGGGCCACGCGGGTGAGATCGATGGGCGTGCCGATGATCACCAGATCGCACGGCACCTGATTGATGGTGGCCTCGAGATCGTGAATCTGGGCATCGCCATAGCCCATGGCCGGCAAAATGGGACCTGTGTTGGGGTATTTGGCATATGTTTCGGCAATGGAACCCACGGCCCAAGGACGGGGATCGATGATCTCGGCAGCGCCGAAACGGCTGGCGGCAACATAACCGGCGCCATAGCTCATCTCGCCATGGGTGAGCGTGGGGCCATCTTCGATGACCAGCACCCGCTTGCCGCGGATCTGCCGTGGATCATCGAGGAAGATCGGCGAGGCGGCCTCGATGATCGCAGCTTCGGGGGCCAGTTCCTGTAAGTTGCTGCGCACCTCGGCCACCATGGCCAGATCGGCCGTATCCACCTTGTTGATCACGATCACGTCTGACATGCGCACATTGGCTTCGCCCGGCCAGTAACGTTTTTCGTGGCCGGCCCGA
>JAJRXO010000016.1 GCA_024276255.1 Chloroflexota bacterium
CATGCGGCGAAAGAGTTTCCGTCGCTATCTGCAATCCTATTATGACGAATACATCGAGCATTTGAGCGCCATCATTGCTGAAGGCAAAGAGGCCGGTGTGTTCCACGCCGACGATCCCCGTGCAGCAGCGTTTGCGCTCGCCGCTGCGACCGAAGGCGCCATCCTGTTGGCCGCTCTGGGCCTGACAGAAGACAACTGGGGGCCAGAGGTCGAACGGGTATTGAGCTTCATCATTCAGGGATTACAAACCCAGGACCCTGAGTAACCAGGGTCTGGTTCATTCTGTTTATACATTCCAGGCAAACGAGGGAAAACCATGACTCAGGACGCACTTATTCAACTCCAGCATGTCAACAAGGATTATCAGATGGGCGATGTCACTGTGCATGCCCTGCGCGACATGAATCTGGACATCGCCACCGGTGAATTCATCGTCTTACTGGGGCCGTCTGGCTCGGGCAAGACCACCACGCTCAATGTCATCGGCGGCCTGGACAGGCCCAGCAGCGGCGTCGTCAGGGTGGCTGGCGCCGATATTACAGCCTACAACAATAAACAGCTCACCCAGTATCGGCGTCAGAATGTAGGCTTCATATTCCAGTTTTTCAATCTCATTCCCACGCTCACAGCCGGTGAGAACGTGGAATTCGCCCTGGCGCTGGTGCAAAAAGATGGCCGCCGGCTGCGAGACAGGGCCCGCGAGTTGCTCGACATGGTTGGGCTGGTCGACCGCGCCGATCATTTTCCCTCGCAGCTATCCGGGGGGGAGCAACAGCGTGTGGCCATTGCCCGCGCCCTTGCCAATCAGCCGCCGGTGATCCTCTGTGACGAACCCACCGGTAATCTCGATGTGGAGACCGGCCAGCGGGTGTTGCAGGTGATGCGGGATCTGAGCCGGGAGCACAGCACCACGGTCGTGCTGGTCACGCACAACAGCGCCATTGCCCCCATGGCCGATCGGGTGGTGCGGCTGCACAGCGGCGGCATTGCCGATATCACCCTCAACGAGACCCCGGCACCTGTTTCAGAGTTGAGCTGGTGAGGTGAGAAATGAACATCATTTGGCGTAAAACCTGGCGCGATCTCCTCAGCTCCAAGGCACAGAGCATCGCTCTTATCATCATTGTCGGCCTGGGCGTTGCCAGCCTCATCTCCATGGCCGGGGCGTATCGCGACCTCTCTACTTCTTATCAGGCCACCTATGAAACCCTGCATTTTGCTGACGTCAGTTTCAGCGTGCAAATGGCGCCGGCCGCGGTCGTCGATGAAGTGGCCGCCCTGCCCGAGGTGCAGGCTGTGACCGGCCGTCTGGTCATCGACAGCGGTTACGTGCTGCCGGACGATGAACCCATCCGTACCCGGCTGATTGCCGTCTCGCCGCAGGGGATGCCGGCAGTGAATGCCCTATATCTGAAACAGGGCCGGTTCCTGCGCCCCGACGATCGCCGTGCAGCCGTGGTGGAGACCAACTTTGCCGAGTATTATGGTCTGCAGGTCGGCGATGAAGTTACCCCCATCATCAACGGGAAGAAGACCCCCTTGCAGATCGTGGGCATCGGATCCAGCCCCGAATACCTGGTTGTGAGTGCCAGCAAGCAGGATATCCTGCCCTCCCCACGTACCTTTGCCGTACTTTTTGTCTCGTTGCCCGAATTGCAGGAGATGCTGGGGCTCGGGGATCAGATCAACAACGTGAACCTGATATTTGCCGATGGCGCCGACGGTGCCACTGTGATCAAAGAGGTGGAGCGTATTTTGCAGCCTTATGGCCTGAGCGAAACCGTGCCCCACGACGAAGTTCCCTCGCACGCGGCACTGCAAATGGATCTCGACGGCTTCCGCGAAAGCGCCAATGTCATGGCCTTTCTGATGATGTTCGTGGCGGCCATGGCCATGTATGCCATGCTCAGCCGCCTTATCTGGTCGCAACGACCGCAGATCGGGCTCATGAAAGCATTGGGGTACAGTGATTCCACGGTCATGTGGCATTATCTTACCTTCACCCTGCTGATTGCCATCGCCGGATCGCTGCTGGGCATCCTCCTGGGCATGCCCCTGGCCCGTACCATCACCACGACCTACGCCACCGAACTGGGCATTCCGCTGGTGCGGAGCAAGTTTTATCCGGATCTATTGGCCACGGGTGTGTTGATGAGCCTGTTCTTCGCTGTATTGGCTGGTATCAGCCCGGCGCGGGCTTCGGCGCGCCTGGCTCCGGCCGCAGCCATGCATCTCGATCCGGCTACAGCACTGACCAAAGGCCGTGTTTCTATTTTCGAGCGCTGGATTCGAGTGCCCCTCAGCCTGCGCATGCCCCTGCGCGACGTGTTTCGCATGCCGCGACGTAGCCTGACCACTGCCCTAGGCATCATTCTCAGCTTTGTGCTGTTGCTGGTTGGGCTGGGCATGATGGATTCCATGAACTACATGCTGGATCGCAATTTCAAGACCATCGAACGCTGGGACGCCCTCGTTCTCTTTAATGCCCCGCAAACGGAGAATGTGCTGGATAAGATCAAAGCGATCGATGGCGTGAAAAAGGTGGAAACCACTTTGCAAATCCCGGTGCGTCTGCAGGCTGGTGGCCTGGAAGAAGCTGCCTATCTGGTGGCGTTGCCGGTTGATTCGCAGCTGCACGCCCTGCAATTACCATCCAACCAGAGTCCTGCCGAGGCCCTGCGGGGGAATCAGATGGTCCTCACAAATTACCTGGCCGACAAGCTCTCCCTGAAAGCCGGCGACACCATTACGGTGCAGAGCCCCCTGGGATCGCAGGAGTTTACATTCAGCGCTACGACCGATGAGATAGGTGGTGGCATCGCCTATGCTTCCTTCGATACCATTCAGAGCATGAGCGGCATGCCCGTGCCCATCTTCAACAGCCTGTACATTACCCTCGACACAAACAAGGTAAAAGCAGCCAAGCAGGCGCTCTATCACATTCCGGGCGTGGCCAGTGTGCAGATCAAGCAGGACGTGCTGAAAGACTGGCAGGGCATGATGGGACTCTTCTACGCTTTTGTGGGCGTGATTTTCATCTTTGCCTTTGTCATGGCTTTTGCCCTGCTCTTCAACGCCATGACCATCAATGTATTGGAGCGCCAGCGTGAGTTTGCCACCATGAGGGCCATCGGCGCCAGCGACGGACTGATTGCTCGCCTGGTGCAGCTGGAGATCATCATCATGTGGCTGGCAACGCTGGTTCCGGGCCTGCTTATCGGCTGGTGGGCCAATGCCGGTTTTGTGAGCACATTTAATTCCGATCTCTTCGTCTTTATACCCTACATCAAGCCGGCGACCTTTGCCACAACGGCTCTCGTCATTTTGCTGACCATGGTGCTCTCAGCTATCCCCGCCATTCGCCACATCAACCGGCTTGATCTGGCCGAGGCCACGAAGATCATCACCTGATTCAGCACAAAAAAGAAGACGGACTGTAATGGTATCCCGGGATGCCATTCGGTCCGTCTTCTTGTGATGCCGTTGTTGGGCGGCAACAGCATCGAAGGGAGGTGATGTCAAATGTCAGGAGGCAAGCCCCATTGTTTTTCCAGCGATTCAAGACGCATCGCGGGGCGACTGAAGGAATGCTAACCAATGCAAGGGCATCTGTCAAATTCAGGCTGCGGCCGGGGCGGGCCGTCGTGGCACCAGCCGCGCCTGGCCGTCGGCATGATATGACGAGCGCACCAGAGGCGCCGACTCCACCCAGCGGAAGCCCAGAGAGCGGGCGATATCCCGCAACTCGCTAAATTCCTGCGGCGTGTAATAGCGTTCGATGGGCAGATGGTAGCGGCTGGGTTGCAGATACTGGCCGATGGTAATGATGTCGACGTCGATGGCCCGCAGATCTTTCATCACCTGGATGATCTCTTCCCAGCGCTCGCCCAGGCCCACCATTAATCCCGATTTAGTGAGCGCATCGGCATCCATCTCCTTGGCGCGGCGTAGCACTTCGAGTGTGCGCTGGTATTTGGCCTGGGGACGGACACGGCGATAAAGGCGGGGTACGGTTTCGGTGTTGTGGTTGAGGATCTCCGGGTGCTCGCGCATGACGGTGGCCAGTGCTTCGGCGCTGCCCATAAAATCGGGGATCAGCACCTCGATCGTACAACCGGGCACGAATTCACGTATTTTGCGGATGGTGGCGGCAAAGATGAATGCCCCGCCATCGGGCAATTCGTCGCGATTGACCGAGGTCAGCACCGCATGTCGCAGTTGCATTTGCTGCACCGAGCGCGCCACGCGCAGCGGCTCCAATACATCCACCTTTTGGGGACGGCCGGTTTTGATCTTGCAAAAGCCGCAAGAGCGGGTACAGGTGTCGCCCAGCAATAGAAATGTGGCGGTGCCGCGACCCCAGCATTCGCCCATGTTGGGACAGCCAGCTTCTTCGCATACCGTATGCAGTGATTGCGAGTGTACCAGCCCGTGCACCTCTTTGAATCGGTGGTTGTGCGGGACAGGGACGCGCAGCCAGTCGGGCCGACGGCCGCGGGTAAGTTGTTCTTTATGCCAGTTGTGGCGGGGCGGATTGGGATCCAGCTCGATAGGCAGAGATTGGGTCATGGCATATTGTCGGGAGATGAGGGAAGGTCCTCCTGTCGCCGGGAAGCCAATCAGGAATGAATCGCGTGGCCCAGAGCAGCATGGGCCGCTTCCATGATGGTTTCGGAAAGGGTGGGATGGGCATGTACGTTGCGGGCGATTTCGGCCGGGGTCAGCTCCATCATGCGGGCCAGACTCAGCTCGGGCAGCAGCTCCGTCACCTCGGGGCCGACCATGTGCACGCCCAGGATCTCGCCATAACGGGCGTCGACCACCAGCTTGATGAAGCCCTCGCGTTCACCGAGCCCCAACGCCTTGCCGTTGGCCTGGAATGGGAACTTGCCCACGCGTACTTCCAGTCCCTGCTCCTGCGCCTGAGCTTCGGTGAGGCCCAGGCTGGCCACCTGCGGTGAGCAGTAGGTGCAGCGGGGCATGTTATCATACGATTCAATGGGCATGGTTTCCACACCGGCGATAGTCTCGGCCGCTACGATACCCTGGGCGCTGGCTACATGGGCTAGCGGCAGTTTGCCGGTGAGATCTCCGATGGCGTAGATGTGCGGCACGTTCGTTTGCATCACGTTGTTGACCGTCACCCAGCCCCGTTGCGTTTCCACGCCGGCATTCTCCAGGCCGACATCCTGGCTGTTGGGGCGGATGCCGATAGCGATCAGCACCTGATCAGCTTCCAGGCGTTCTTCCGCGCCACTTTCCATGTGCTTGAGCCGCATCCGCACACCAATGCCATCGGCCTCGATCTGTTCGGTGCGGGTGTGGACACGCAGGTCAATTCCCTGCTTGCGGAATGCCTTTGCCACCACGGCTGCCACCTCTTCGTCCTCATTGGGCAACACATGGGGCAACATCTCCACCACCGTCACATTCACTCCATAACTGCGGTAGACATAGGCGAACTCCATGCCGATGGGGCCTGCCCCCACAATGACAATGGAATGCGGCAGGTCTTTTTGCACAATGGCATGACGGTAGGTGAGCACCCGTTTGCCATCCACTTCCACGCCCGGTAATACCGCCGCCCGTCCTCCCGTGGCCAGGATGATGTTGGCGGCTGAGTAGGAAGTTTCACTAACCGTGATCGTGTGGGCATCGCTTAACACACCCAGGCCATTGATGACATCGATGCCATTCTTTTTCATTAAAAAGCCAATGCCCTTGACGAGGCGATTACTCACCTGGCGACTCCGTTTGACAGCCACACTGTAGTCCACTTCAAGTTGCTGGAAGCGGAAGCCGAATTCCTTGCCCCGTGCCAGCAGATGCATGATATCGGCATTGCGGATCAGGGCCTTGGTGGGAATGCAGCCCCAGTTAAGGCAGATACCGCCCAGATTTTCTTTTTCGACCACAGCAGTTTTCAGGCCCAGCTGGGCCGCCCGGATGGCAGCCACGTAGCCGCCGGGACCGCCGCCTAAAACTAAAACATCATAATCAAAGGAGGCCATAGGATTTACTCGCAGAGGTATGAGATGGGAAGTTCGAGTCATTGATAGAGCACCATTATAGCACGCGAGGCCACAGTTGCCAGAAAAAGTTGTTTTATCGCATACTTAACTCAGTGACTATCCAGTTCCGCATTCATTTTCTGGCTTTTGGCTCAAGGTAAACCGGTAAACAAGACAAGTAAACCAGCAGGTCAGTAGACAGTAAACCTGTCCGGTTGGGGTGGCGTCATCCCGGTTTTCCGGTTTACGGGTTTCCTGGACTACAAACGGTCATTGCCCGCTGAGTTGATGATAATCAGGATGACAATAGCTGTACAGTCGCCTTACTTAATAATACACTCCTCCCTGTACTCCCTCCATGACATCAGATAGCGAGCTGATCATGGTGCCGGTTACTTCCCGGCGCCAGATCACGCGACTCTCCCCCTTGCTGATCCCGCTGGCACAGCGACGCCAGGCTACCCTGGTGCTGCTGCACATGTTGCAGCCGCATTTTGGCCGTCTGGCAGATGCCAGTGTGGCTGAGAGCTGGTTGCAGGAGGCTGTGCAGGACATGCAGGCGCAGGGGGTGGCGGCGCAGTGGCAGCAAAAGAAGGGCTATAATCTGGCTGGTATGATTCGCGAAGCCGTGGCCGAATTGCATCCTACTTTACTGGTGCTGAGCTGGCAGCGGAAGGCGGGCGAGGAAGCCAATGGCGTGCCCTACGATCTGCAGGATTTGTTGCTGGATGTCCCATGCCCCCTGCTGATCTGGCGTGGAAACACATCCACCTCCTTTCGGCCCCGGCGGATCCTTTTGCCCAGCGCCGGTGGCCCCAATGCTGCCTGGGCGCTCAACCTGGGCCGGGACCTGGCCGCAGCCTATGACGGTCAGTTGACGTTGCTTTCAGTACAGCCGCAGAAAGCAGATGAGAGCCGCTTTCGCGAGGCTGATCAGCGCATTCGGGAGCTACTGGCGGCTAAACAGGTGGGAACGGATGAACTGGCAGCGGAGCAGATTCATATCAGCTTGCAACGTGCATCGTCGCCCGTACAGGGCATCCTGGATGCAGCCAATTCCGGCGATTACGATTTGCTGATGATTGGCGCCACCCAGGAAGGTGTGTTAAGCCGTTTGCTTTTCGGCGAGATCCCCGATCGGGTGGCACGGCAGTCAGACATACCGGTGGTGATCATCAAGCGACCTCTGCCGCGACGCATCACCTGGGCACGCCGCACGTTCATGGCCCTGCAAAATGCTACACCCACGCTCAGCGAGGCCGAAAAGATACAGGCATATCGCGCTGTCCGCCGTGATACGCGCACCGATGCCGATTTCCTCACCATGGTCAGCCTGGCAACCTTGATTGCCACCCTGGGCCTGCTGCTCAACAGTCCCGCTGTGGTCATCGGCGCCATGCTGGTGGCGCCGTTGATGTCGGCCATTGTGGCGCTGGGACTGGCCGTGGTGCAGGGCGATAGCAAGCTGCTGCGGCTGGCCCTGGGCAGCGCGGCCCGCGGCATCGCGCTCTCGGTGGGCGTTGCCCTCGTGGTGGGGCTGCTGACGCCGGGGGATCATCAAACAGCCGAAATGGCTGCGCGCACATCGCCGACGTTGCTTGATCTGGCTGTGGCCCTGGCATCGGGCGCCGCCGGCGCGTATGCTTTATGCCGCAAGGATGTGGCGACATCATTGCCCGGGGTTGCGATCGCCGTGGCGTTGGTGCCGCCGCTGGCCACTGTGGGCCTGGCACTCTCCCAGGGTGACTGGACCATGGCCGGGGGGGCCGGTTTGCTCTTCCTTACCAATCTCGTGGCCATAGCGACCGCCGGCGGGGTCGTCTTCCTGCTGTTGGGCTTTCAGCCCGAAGGCAAACGCCCGGCGCGTCTGCGCCTGTTTACCCGCGGTTGGTGGGTGATGCTCCTGCTATTGGCCCTGATCGCATCCCTGTTGGGGGGAATGACCTGGCATACGGCGCAGGTTGCCGCCCGCTCGCGGGCATTGCAGGCGGCTGTCAGACACGAAATGGCTGCCATGCCGGGCGTCGAGCTGCGGCGCTTGAGTGGGGCTGAGGGCGACGGCGGGGAATTGCAGGTGATGATCGAGGTAGGATCGACGCGCACCCTCTCGTCAACCGAGGCCCGGGCCCTGCAGGATGCCCTGACATCTGCCCTGGCCCGACCGGTTGCCCTGGTGCTACAGGTGATCCCGACGACGCGGCTGGATGCCCGCAGCACGCCAACGCCCACTCCGGCGCCGCCCGGGTAGCCCTGTCGCCAGATCAGCCAGGCCATGAGAAGTGAGATCGAAACGGGTTTTGCACTCCATCTGACGGGCTGATGGAACTGGCCGAAGCGGCATGCACGTGGTACAGTAAAGCCGTGAGCAAACGAATCACTCTCACAGGAGGCCCCCATGGCATCCGATGATGTTGTGCGTCAGCAATTACTATTTCTGCTTCAGGGCGGTGGCGCTCACATGCCTCTGGAAAAGGCTGTGGCCGATTTCCCACCCGCCCTCATGAATAGTCGGCCCCCTCACGTCTCCTATTCATTCTGGCAGCTCCTCGAGCATATCCGCATCGCCCAGTGGGATATTCTGGATTTTATCCGCAATCCACACTACCAGGAATTGTCCTGGCCCGAAGGTTACTGGCCTGCCCCCGACGCCGTAGCCGACGCGGAGGCATGGCAGACCACCCTCCGGCAAATCGGGGACGACACGCAGGCGCTGATAGCGATTGTGCAGGATCCTGCCACCGATTTGTACGCTGATTTGCCTCATGCCGCCGGATACACCATCTTGCGCGAGATCCTGCTGGTCGCCGATCACAATGCCTATCATGTCGGTGAATTCGCCATATTGCGACAGATCATGAACGCCTGGTAGGGAGCAGGGGTGGTTGGTTTCCCTTCTGCTGCAGATTCAAGTATGATCCAATAACGGCCTGTGAACTGCGCTGGCCGAAGTCACTGTCTTTCGATGCCAATCAACTGCGAGTTTGCTCATGGCAAGTGCCAAAGCCATCCGCTTTGCTATTCATTTAGGTCGCATATTGCCGCCCCGCCTCGGCTATTGGATCGCGGACGCAGCAGCGCGGGGATTAAGTAGTCGCCGCAACATGCATGATGTGGCCATGTTGCGACGAAACCTGCAAGTGGTACTGGGGCCGCAGACCGATCCTGCCCGCTTGCAACAGATGGTGCATCAGACATTCCGGCATATTGCGCGGGCGTATTATGATCTGTACCGCGCCGTCGCCCTGGGTCCTGATCAAATCGCTGCTGCTGTGGAATTTACCCCTCGCGCCAGAGCCGTTATCGACACCTATTTCGGTAAAGGCCGCGGCATCGTGGCGGTGACCGGTCACTACGGTAATTTCGATCTGGCGGCGCTGGCGTACAGCCTGTTGGGTTTTCCCACGCAGGTAATTTCCTGGCCGCGTTCCCGCGAAGATTACACGATGCAAAATGAAATTCGTTCCTTGCTGGGCCTGAATGTGACGCCGCTGAGTATACCGGCGCTGAAAGAGGCCGTGCAAACCCTGCGGACTGGTGGTATCGTGGCCACTGGTATCGATCGTCCGCCGCCGGCCGGTTCTGGCGAGGAACTGATGTTTTTTAGCTACCCGGCCCGCTTGCCCGTGGGGCATGTGAGGCTGGCATTGCAGGCCAATGCCTATCTGGTGGTCGCCCATTCGTATCACTATCCGGGTCGACCGCATCTGTATGGCCTGGATTTCGAAGAACCTATCGAAGTGATACCAGGCCCTGATCGTCAACAAACCATGCGGCTTTACGCCCAGCGTGTGCTGGCATTGGTGGAAGATCATATCCGTCAGCACCCTGATCAGTGGTATATGTTTCATCCTGTCTGGGAAACGCTGCCGGTGAACGACTCTCTATGATTCGCTGCAACCAGCACTTTCTGCACTTCATCTCCCCATTCCCTGTTGAGGAAAGCCATGACTAATAGCAAAAAGCACATTCGTGTCAATGATATCCTGCTGGGGCCACTGGAACGCCCGGCATTACACTGGCTGGCCAGCCACATGCCAGCCTGGGTCACCCCCGATGTGCTGACAACCATCGGGGTGTTGGGAGCGCTGCTCGTCTTCTTCAGTTATATCTTGACCCGCTCATCGGCGCTATTCCTGTGGGGCGTCAACCTGGGGTTGCTGATCAACTGGTTTGGGGATAGCCTGGATGGCACATTGGCCCGTTATCGTCACATCGAGCGTCCGCGTTATGGTTTTTATATCGATCATACTGTTGATGCCTTGAATATCGTGTTGATTATTCTGGGATTGGCGTTTTCGCCATATGTACGCTTCGAATATGCCGCTCTGGCGCTCGTCGGCTATCTGCTGGTTTCGGTGTTGGTATATGTACGTACCTACATTCAGGGTGTTTTCCAGATATCCTACGGCAAACTGGGGCCGACCGAGGCCCGGGCTATCGTGTTTCTGGCCAATGTCTATGTATTCTTTTTCGGGAATCCCACCCTGCAAACACCCATGGGCAGCGTGAGAATCTACGACATTGTGGCCCTGTTTGTGGCCGCCATCCTCTTCGTTATCTATGTGATCACCGGTTTGAAAGAGGCACGGGTGTTGGCAGCTGAGGATCGGCCTCATGACGGAGGAAAGGCACCGTCAGCGTAGGGAAAGCGTAGGTTTGGCGTCCAGCAGCGTGGCATACCATCTGCTATGCTGGGATGCAGAGATGGCAATCTCTTCTTCTCCTCCTTTTGATGAGCGCTCACGGTCGGGCAGCCGTGAGCGCTCAGCGCGTCCGGGGATCATTATACACGGTAATCGGTGAAACGGGCGTCTACATGGCGGGCCGGCGCTTTGACGTTGACGGAAGCCATGTAAGGGGGATGCATTGTAAGGGCGATTCACTGTAAGGGCGATTCATGAATCGCCCTTACAGCTACATCGGCAACAATCCGGTGTGTGTCCCAGAATACCGGCGGGTTTGAACCTCACCGCATCACGGATACGCCGAAGGCGCCGGCTGCAACCAGCCGTTCCCAATTTCTGGAACTTACCCGCGAAAGACACTGTACCAATTTAGTCGGTGAGGAGTGGGAAAAGCCAAAGGCCTGCGGTAAACTGAAGGAAACACATCCAAAGAGAAATCCTTCAGGAGGCAGGCCAATGGCAAAAAGCATTGTAACACTTTCTGGAGAATTTACCG
>JAJRXO010000281.1 GCA_024276255.1 Chloroflexota bacterium
CGGCAGCAAGGCCTTTGTCAATGTCAAAGAGCCCTATCTGTGGGACGTGCTGAATCAGCACGGACTCAGCACAGCGGTCGTCACCATGCCCATCACCTACCCTGCTCGACGCGTCCAGGGCTGGATGATCGCGGGCTTCCCCTCGCCCAAATTGTCTGTTACCGGCCCGATCACGGTGCCCGCCGACTTTCTGGTGGATCACAGCGAGGCCATTCGCCGCACCCAGCGCATTCCCGGCATCGGCTACAGCTGGCATGATCAAATGAGCCTGGCGGAAGATCTGGAGCATCTGAAAAAGGTGGAATTACGCAAAGCGCAATTGATACCGCAATGGCTGGCAGAAGCGCCGGTCGATGCTTTGTTTGTGCAGTATTCCAGCCTGGACCGTGTAGGACATGAGCTCAACAACTACGCTCGTCGCGGTCAAAGCTTTGATTACAGTCATGTATACGGCCTGTACGACTGGTTTGACGCCGAATTGTTGCCGCAATTGCTGGCAGTCGCGGCGGATTATCTGGTCGTTGTTTCCGATCACGGATGGCCGCTGTGGGCCGAAGTGCAGGGCGGACATGATCAGCATGGCGTTTATGCCCTGCGCGGGTCTGATGTACCGGCAGGAATGCGCCTGGATGCACGCAATATCGACATCATGCCCACTACCCTTGATCTGCTGGGCCTGGACCCACCCGCGGTGGGCGGACACAGTGTGCTGCTGCGTGCCAGCGAACTTGATATGATCGACGAGCATCTGGAAGGGCTGGGGTATCTGTAGTAATCTTACCTTCGGGAGAAAGAACATGACCGAATGGAATGTACAAGAGCTGGCGCAACGCGCCCGCGAAGTCAAGAGCCAATTGCAAGCCCTTTGGGCCGATGAAGGCGTGGACCAACTGTCCATCTTCCTGGACCCGGACATTGTCAGTGTGCTGGACGAGATCAAACGCCTGAGCCTGGGTTTTGCGGACGAAATCGCCGCGCTCGATCAATCGTGACAGACGGACAATAGTCGTCACACCAACCCGCACAGCGGATGAAGGAATTATGTTTGCAGACGAAGCGAAAATCTATGTCAAAGGTGGCGACGGCGGCAACGGCGTCGTGGCCTTTCGCCGCGAAAAATTTGTACCGCGGGGTGGACCCGCGGGCGGCAATGGCGGCAAGGGGGGGGATGTTTACCTGGTGGCCAGCAACGAGCACAATTCCCTCTATCATTTCCGCTTTAAGGTGCATTTCAAAGGAGAGAATGGCAAGCACGGCAGTGGATCGAAAAAACAGGGCGCCCAGGGCCAGAATACGGAGGTGCCGGTGCCGCCGGGCACGGTGGTCTACGATGCCGAAAACGGCGCCCTGCTGGGCGAGCTGTTGCAGGTAGGCGACCGTCTGTTAGTTGCCCGCGGCGGTCGTGGCGGCCGTGGTAATGCCGTGTTCCGCTCCTCCACCAATCAGACACCGCAACTGGCCGAAAAAGGAGAGCCGGGCGAACAGCGATGGCTGCGCCTGGAACTGAAGCTGATCGCCGATGTGGGCATCGTGGGTGTCCCCAATGCCGGTAAAAGTACCCTGCTCTCGGTCGTCACCCGCGCCCGGCCCAAAATCGCCAGTTATCCTTTCACCACCCTGGAGCCGAATCTGGGTGTGGCTGTTATCGATCAGCAGGATATCGTGCTGGCCGACATCCCGGGGCTGATCGAGGGGGCTCATACCGGTACCGGCCTGGGCCTGACTTTTCTGCGGCACATCGAACGCACGCGCGTCCTGATCCATATGCTCAACGGCCTTAGCCCGGATCCCGTGGGCGATTATCAGGCCATCAACCAGGAATTGGAGCTTTTCAAACCGCATCTGGTCGACAAGCCCCAAATCGTGGCTTTCAACAAGATGGATTTGCCGGACGTGCAGGAACGTTGGCCTGATATCCAGCAGAAACTGGCCGCCCTGGGCGTGGAAGCGCTCCCTATCAGCGCCGCCACGGGTGAAAATGTACAGACGCTGATGCGGCGGGTCATGACCCTGCTCCGCACCCTGCCGGAACCGGAACCCGAACCTGTCCCTGTGTCTGTACCCGAAGATGAAAACATCTTTCATATCGAACGTCAGCCCGAGGGCTGGATCATCACGGGCAAACGCATCGAGCGCGCCGCGGCCATGACCAACTGGGATTACTACGAAGCCGCCCTGCGCTTTCAGCGTATCCTCGAAGCCATGGGCATCAGTGACGCCTTACGCGAAGCCGGCATTAAGGAGGGCGATCAGGTTTTCATCGGCGACGTGGAACTGGAATGGAGTGAGGATTATTATTACGACGGTTAATGATGATGTTATCAACCCACTTACTGGTTACCTGACATGGTTTCGACAGGCTGCTGGCTGAGCATCCGCTCATGCCCTTGCCGCAATCGTCAGATCTCTGGATTTGCAGCGTCCGTTTCGCGTAATCGATATCGCAAACACCACAAATGAGGAAAACAGATGACTGACCAGCGAATATGGCGAAACGTGTCAGATAGCCAGGCCCACCTATGAAGCACAGACAAATGATCCATTCAAGTAGCTCTCCCCGCGTCGGTTTACTCGGCGGCACCTTCGACCCCGTGCATCTGGGGCATTTAATTTTGGCAGAAACAGCGCGCGACACGCTGCGCCTGGATTGCATCCATTTCGTGCCCGCGGCCTCACCTCCGCACAAGCAGGGGCAGATCGTGGCCAGCTCGGCGGATCGGCTGGCCATGCTGGAACTGGCCCTGCAGGATAACCCTCACTTCGCTATCTCTCACATCGATCTCAATCGCTCCGGTCCCCATTTTACATCCGACATGGTGCGCCTGGCACGCAAGGAACTGGGAGAAGAGGTGGAGCTATGGTTCCTGATGGGGCTGGATTCGCTCATTGATTTTCCCAACTGGCACGAACCGGAGGTAATCCGCTCGCTGACCCGCCTGGCAGCAGCGACCCGGCCCGGTTACGAGATCGACTTCGCTCCCCTGGAAGCAGCGCTGCCCGGCATTGTCCATGAGGTGACGCTGTTGCCCATGCCCGGCGTCAGCATCGCCTCCAACAATCTGCGACGCCGCATTCAGCACGGCGGCAGCATTCGCTATCTCGTGCCCGAATCCGTACGCCAATACATCCGCGAACACAACGTTTATTGAGTGCGCTCTACCTCTGCAGGCACGCCGATACGGATGAAAATGTATAGCGTGTTGCGTATTACGTATGGTGGCAGAGCCAGGACCAAAGTCGTTCATGAGGATAAAAGTATGACTGCTCATGACCCTTTTGGAACCCGGTAAACCGGTAAACCAGGAAACCGGAGAGATATCGCGCCGCCAAGACCTGGCCTGGTTTTCCGGTTTTCCGGTCTACAGGTCTACCCCGACCAGAAACTCAGTCTGAACCCGAACACTATCATTAACACACATCGCACACATTTTGCGGAGTAACCCCGTAACACGCAATACAGGGTCGCTCTCGGAAGCCTTTTGGCCAGCCGCGCCAATGCGACATTCACAACAGCGCCTTTATTCGCCGATGAAGTCGGCAATGGTGCGCTTCAGCTGCTCGTAGTCATGCACGACCGGGAATTGGGGGAAATCAGCTATCACGTTGGCAGGAGGACGAAAGAGAATCCCCTGATCGGCCACGGCCAGCATGGCAGTATCGTTGTAACTGTCGCCCACGGCCAGCACCCGCAGGTTGAGTCGCTTGAACGCCTGCACCGCAGCCCGCTTGCTGTCGGGCAACCGCAGATGATAATCCACGATCATGCCATTACTGTCGGTTTCCAGCGTGTGGCATAGCAGTGTGGGGTAATGCAGCTGCACCATGAGCGGCATGGCGAATTCATAAAAGGTATCGGAAAGAATGATTATCTGGCTGCGGGGACGTAGCCAGGCCAGAAAATCACTCGCCCCCGGCAATACATCCATCCCGCCAATAACGGCCTGGATATCGGAAAGGCGCAAGTTGTGTTGGCGCAGGATATCAATGCGATAACGCATAAGTTGGTCGTAATCCGGTTCGTCACGAGTCGTACGTTCCAGGGCTGTAATGCCCGTGGCGCGGGCAAAGGCGATCCAGATTTCCGGAGTAAAAACACCTTCGAGATCGAATGTAATGAGGTTGGGTTTCATAAAGATGGTGGGGTCGGTGGCAGACTGTGTGAGGAGCGGATATGC
>JAJRXO010000282.1 GCA_024276255.1 Chloroflexota bacterium
GAGGAGGAAGACGGTTTTCAGCGGGTATACGAACTGCGCAAATACAACCGCTCCAATCAGTCCACATCGATCAACCACCGCCCCGTGGTCAACAAAGGCGATTGGGTTGAGAAGTTCCAACCCCTGGCCGATTCCAGCTCCACCCAGGGTGGTGAACTGGCCCTGGGGCGTAACGTGCTGGTGGCATTTATCTCCTGGGAAGGCGGCAATTACGAAGACGCCATTCTCATTTCCGACCGTCTGGTGCGCGAAGATGTCTTCAGTTCGATTCACATCGAAAAGTATGAGGTGGATGCCCGCGACACCAAACTGGGCCCCGAAGAGATCACCCGTGACATCCCCAACGTGGGTGAAGATGCCCTGAAGAATCTGGACGAACGCGGCATCATTCGTATTGGCGCCGAAGTCAAACCCGGCGACATCCTGGTGGGCAAGATCACGCCCAAAGGCGAGACCGAGCTCACCCCCGAAGAAAAACTCCTGCGCGCCATTTTTGGCGAAAAAGCACGCGAGGTCAAAGATTCTTCCCTGCGTCTGCCTCATGGCGAACGCGGCAAGGTGGTTGCCATTCGCGAATTCAATCGCGAGAACAACAGCGATCTCTCGGCCGGCGTGGAATCGATGGTGCGTGTCAGCGTGGCCCAGCGCCGGAAACTGACAGCCGGCGACAAAATGGCGGGCCGCCATGGCAACAAGGGTGTGGTTTCCCGCATTGTATCCGAAGCCGACATGCCTTTCCTCGATGACGGCACCTCCGTGGACATCATCCTCAACCCTCTGGGGGTACCCGCTCGTATGAACATCGGCCAGGTGCTGGAGACCCATCTGGGATGGGCGGCCAGCCGCCTGGGTTTTCTCGTAATGACCCCGGTGTTCGACGGCGCCAACGAACGCGAGATCGAGGCCGAACTGGCGCGAGCCTGGCTGATCGATAAAGCCTGGAACGACGTTTCGGAAGCGGCCTGGGAATGGATCCGGGAAAACGGCGGCGAAGAAGCCTTCCCCGATCTCGAGGATGACAACGAAGCCCGGCTCATCTATCTCAGCGAATGGCTACAGGGTGAGGTGGACGAGGACCGCCTGTACACCGATACCACCTACGCCCGTCGCCAGGTGCTGCATCAGTGGCTGCAGGAGCGCGGCTACGATCCGGACTTCCTCACGGCGTACGAAGATGATCCGCGCAGCAAAGACGAACTGGAACCGGCCAACGAGGCCGTGATCGACGTCTGCCTGCGCGAATGGATGCAGAGCCACGGCGCCGACCCCGCCGAATTGCAGGGTCAGGATCTGTTGGCAGCTGCCATGGTTACCGCCAAACAGGTGGGCTGGCCCGTACCCATCACCGGTAAGATGAAACTCTACGACGGCAAGACTGGTGATGCCTTTGATCAACCGGTTACTGTGGGCATGATTTACATGCTCAAGCTGCACCATCTGGTCGAAGACAAGGTGCATGCCCGCTCCACCGGCCCCTACAGTCTCGTCACCCAGCAGCCTCTGGGCGGCAAGGCGCAGTTTGGCGGCCAGCGTTTCGGCGAGATGGAAGTGTGGGCCCTGGAAGCCTATGGCGTGGCCCATGTACTGCAGGAAATGCTCACGGTCAAATCGGACGACGTGGCCGGCCGCGTGAAAACCTACGAAGCTATCGTCAAGGGCGAGCGCATCCAGCCGCCCGGCGTGCCGGAATCGTTCCGCGTGCTGGTGAAAGAATTGCAATCACTCGGCCTGTCCGTCGAAGTGTATAACGAAAACGAAGAAAGCATCCAGTTCTCCAAAGATGATGGCGGCGAACAACTCCCGCGTTTGGGATTTAGCCTCTCAACGCCCGGCCATATGGCCAACCGCGACTAAGCTCATCCGCTCCCATCCACAGCTCGACCAGATGGAGGTCTAACTTTGGAAGTTAATAATTTTGATACGATCCGCATCAGCCTTGCCTCTCCAGAACAGATTCTGGACTGGTCCTATGGCGAGGTGCTGAAGCCCGAGACAATCAACTACCGCACCCTGCGCCCGGAGCGCGATGGCCTGTTCTGTGAGCGCATCTTTGGCCCCACCAAGGACTGGGAATGTTACTGCGGCAAATACAAGCGCGTGCGCCACAAAGGCATTGTCTGCGATAAGTGCGGCGTCGAGGTAGCGCCCTCGCGCGTGCGCCGTGAGCGCATGGGCCATATTCAGCTGGCCACGCCCGTCAGCCATATCTGGTATGTCAAGGGCGTTCCCAGCCGTCTGGGCCTGCTGCTGAACATCTCCCCGCGTAACCTGGAGCGGGTGCTCTACTTTGCCCAGTACATCATCACCCGCGTGGATGAAGATCAACGTGCCCGCGCCTTGCAACGCATGGAGCGCGAACTGCAGAGCCGCTATGCCCGTATTGAGGGCGAGAGCAGCGGTCAGATCGCTGCCATCGAAAATGCGCGGGATGCTGCCATTACGGCCGTGGATGAAGAAGAAGCCGCGGCCATTGCCGCAGCCGAGAAAGAACTGGAAGAGAAAGCCGCCGAGGTCACCACCAAGGTGGGCAGCCAGTTACAGGACTTCATTCAGGAAAACCTGGGCAAGAAGCTGGCCGAACCGATCATGCTGCCCTGGAGCGATGATCCGCTGATCGAAGCCGGTACCGTGCTCGAGCGCAACCATCAGGAGCAATTGAACGAGGCCCTGCGTGATCGCCTGAGCGAGCTTGATCAGGAACGGGCCCGCAAGATAGAAGATGCCCGTGTGATGGCTGCGGCCAAGCGAGATAATCATCGCCGCGAGGCCGAAGAGCTGCTTTCCCGCATTTACGAAACAATCGAAGCTCAAAAAGGCCTGGCCCGGCAGGAGATCGAAAAGCAAATCAACGAGCTGAAAAACCTGCGCGAGGGCGAACTTCTGCTGGAAAGCGAGTATCGCGACCTGCAGGATCACTGGGGCAATGTGTTCCGCGCCGGTATGGGCGCTGAAGCCGTTTATGAGCTGATCAAAAAGGTCGATCTTGACAAACTGGCGCTCGAACTGCGCGAGAGCATACGCACCAGCCGCTCCAAGCAGCGCCGCCGCAAAGATGCCAAGCGTCTGCGCGTGGTGGAAAGTTTCCGCAAGAGCGGCAATCGGCCCGAATGGATGATCCTCACGGTGCTGCCCGTGATCCCCCCGGACCTGCGCCCCATGGTGCAGCTCGATGGTGGTCGATTTGCCACCAGCGATCTCAACGACCTTTATCGCCGCGTGATCAACCGCAATAACCGGCTCAAGCGCCTGCTGGAACTGGGCGCCCCCGATGTGATCGTGCGCAACGAAAAGCGTATGTTGCAGGAGGCCGTGGACAGCCTTATCGATAACGGGCGTCGCGGCCGGGCCGTGAGCCGTAGCGGCAAGCGCAAGCTGAAGTCACTCAGCGATCTACTGAAAGGCAAACAGGGACGCTTCCGCCGCAACCTGCTGGGCAAACGCGTCGACTATTCCGGCCGTTCCGTGATCGTGGTCGGCCCCCGGCTCAAGCTGCATCAATGCGGCCTGCCCAAGAAAATGGCCCTGGAGCTGTTCAAGCCCTTTGTGATGCGCAAGCTGGTCGAGCACCATTACGCCCACAACATCAAGAGCGCCAAACGCCTTGTCGATCGCATGGATCCCGCGGTGTGGGATGTGCTGGAGGAGATCACCTTGAGTCGGCCGGTGCTTCTCAATCGCGCCCCCACCCTGCATCGCCTGGGCATCCAGGCTTTCGAGGTGTTGCTGGTCGAAGGCAGCGCCATTCAACTGCATCCGCTGGTGTGTGCTGCTTTCAACGCCGACTTTGACGGCGACCAGATGGCCGTTCACGTGCCCCTGTCAGATGAGGCCGTGTCTGAAGCCCGGGAATACATGCTCAGCACCCACAACCTGCTCAAGCCCGCTTCCGGCGACCCTATCGTGGGGCCGTCCAAAGACATGGTGCTGGGTTGCTATTACCTGACGGTCGAAGATCCCGAGGCCCGCGGCGCCGGCAAGGTGTTCGGCGATTATGACGAAGTAATCATGGCCTATGAAACAGGGTATATCGATCTGCGCGCTCCCATCAAGTTTTACTACCGCAGCTGGCTGAACGAAATCCCTGTTTCCTCCCTGGACCTATCGGAACGCGTGATCGAAGCCCTGCAGAATGCGGGGATCGAATCGGCCGGTGGCGTTGTGTCCATCCTGCAGAAAAGCGGC
>JAJRXO010000283.1 GCA_024276255.1 Chloroflexota bacterium
CGCTATGGCGAGCGCGCAGACGATCCCGAGGTGCAGCAGCGCAAGGAACATGAGCTGAAGATCATTCATCAGATGGGCTTCGACACGTACTATCTCATCGTATGGGATCTGTGTGAATATGCTCGCAAGAATAACATCTGGTGGAATGTACGCGGCTCGGGAGCAGGCTCGCTGGTCGCTTATGCCATCGGCATCACCAACCTGGATCCTATGCCCAACAATCTCATCTTCGAGCGCTTCCTGAATCCCGGCCGCGTGAGTATGCCTGACTTCGATCTCGATTATCCTGACGATCAGCGGGAGCAGATGATCGAATATACCATGCAGAAATACGGGGAAGACCGGGTGGCGCAGATCGTCGTCTTCGGTACCATGAAAGCCCGCGGCAGCGTGCGCGACACGGCCCGAGCCCTGGATATCCCGCTGGAAAAAGTGAACCAGGTGGCCAAGCTCATTCCCGGCGGCCCCAAGGCCACCATCGATCAGGGCCTGGCAGAAGTAGCGGATCTGCGTCAGCTTTACGAAGAAGATCCGCTCATGAAAGAGTTGCTTGATCATGCCCGCAAGCTCGAGGGCGTGGCCCGACACGTCAGCATCCATCCGGCCGCCGTCATTGTGGCTGATAAACCGCTTACCGAATATACCCCCTTGCGGCGTTCCCCGGCCAAGGGCCTGCGTGATTACATCACCCAGTATACCTATCCGGTGCTGGAATCCATCGGCCTGCTCAAGCTGGACTTTTTGGGGCTTTCCACCCTCAGCATCATGCGGGAGGCGGCCGCGCTGATCAAAAAACGGCATGGCATTGAGTACCGGCTCGACAACATCCCCATCGATGATCCACGCGCCTACGAGCTGCTGTCATCAGGTGAGGTCACCGGCGTGTTCCAGGTCGAATCGGAGGGCATGCGCAACACCCTGCGAAAAGTGCGACCCACGCGTTTCGAACATATCGTTGCTACCATTTCGCTGTATCGGCCGGGTCCCATGGACTTCATCGACAGCTATGTCGATCGCATGCACGGCCGGGAAGAGATCGAATATCTGCATCCGGCGCTGGAGCCCATCCTCAAGGAAACCTATGGCATTATCGTCTACCAGGAGCAGATCATCCAGATTGCTTCCGAGCTGGCCGGTTACACGCCCGGTGAGGCCGATCTCATGCGCCGCGCTGTAGCCAAGAAAAAGGCCAAGGAGATGGCTGAGCACCAGATCAAATTCGTCGAGGGCGCAGTGGCCAACGATATCCCTCAACGCGTGGCCGAGGAGATCTACGAGGAGATCAAAGTCTTCGCCAATTATGGCTTCAACAAATCACATGCCGCCGACTATGCCGTGATCACTGTGCAAACTGCCTATCTCAAGGCCCATTATCCCGTCGAGTACATGACCGCTTTGCTGACGGTCGAGCTGGATAACCTGGAGAAGGTGGGCAATTTCATCAACGAATGCCGCAATATGGGCATCGCTGTGTTGCCTCCGGATATCAATGCCTCCGAACTGGGCTTCACCATTCAGGAAAACGTGAGCGAGGCCGATCACCAGGTCTCGCGCAGCTCTGCTTTTGATTTCCCCGTGCCCGCGGGCGCAGGTATCCGCTTTGGCCTGGGCGCAGTAAAAAATGTGGGTCATGGCCCGGTGGAAGAGATCTTGCGCGCTCGCAAAGAGGGCCCCTTCACTTCCCTGGAGGATTTTTGTCAACGTGTCGATCTGCGCCTTGTCAATCGACGGGCCCTGGAATCATTGATCAAGGTGGGAGCTTTCTCGCAGTTTGGCGATCGCGAGATGATCCTGGCCGTGATCGACAAGATGATGCAGATGTCGCAGCATACCTGGCAGGCCAGAGATGCTGGCCAAATGATGCTGTTCGATGTGGAAGATGTCGCCCCTGCCAGCGCCGCACATTTACTGGAGCCGCCTCCGCAGTACACACCTGTTCCCCCCCGCCAACGACTGGAATGGGAAAAAGACCTGCTTGGTGTTTACGTGTCTGATCATCCCTTGCTGAGCGTAACGGCCAACCTCAAGGAGGTAATCACCTGTCTTTGTAATGAAGTGACGATTGAGAAAGTGGGTAGGAGTGTGGTTTTGGCCGGTATGGTGGCAAGTGTACGCACCATTGTCACCAAAAAAGGCGATCGTATGGCCTTTATGACCCTGCAGGATCTGCAGGATTCCTGCGATGTAACCATTTTCCCCCGCACTTTTGCCGCCACCCCGCCCGAACTGCTGAAACCGGGCACCATTGTTCTGGTGCGAGGTAAGGTGGAAAAGAACAACGAGCGTATCAGTGTGGTGGCGCAGGCGATTACTGCGGATTTCAAGATCGCTCTTGCCGAGAGCACCGCTGCTCCCTCCCTGCCTGACTTCGCCCAACCACCCTCCTCCCCCTCGTGGGAAGATGAAGACGATGCCCCTCCCGGCCCGCCGCCCGTGCTGGACGAACCGCCTGTTTACCTCACGGTTCCCGCGGCGTCGGCCCCTCCCTCATCGGTCACGCAGGCTCCGGACAACGGCAACGGTCATGCCCCCGCCCCCCGCACCTTCATCATCCATTACAACGCGCCCGCAGATATCGATCGGGCCAGACAGGAATTAAGTGCCATCGTGGCAGCCTGTGCTGAATTTGCCGGTCAGGATCGCTTTGAGATCAGCCTTAACCATGTTGACAAGCGTGTTTTGCTGGCCTTCCCCTCCAAAACCACCCGCTATTGCCCAGAGCTGATTACTGCCCTGCGCCGTTACGGATGTGAGATTACCGAAAACGCTACCTCCACCGTCGTGTCTGGATAACCGACACAAAAAAGTCCGGCCGCATGCGACCGGAATTTGACAGCGGACAGACTTGAGTTTCAGTGGCAGGACTCGGGCATATCTTCGCCGGTGTGGCTCTGGGCTGTGCGGAACGAACTGCCGCAGCCGCACGAGCTTACTGCATTGGGGTTTTCGATATTGAAGCCGCCGCCCATCAGGCTTTCCACCCAGTCGATATGGGCGCCATTGATATAGAACAGGCTGGCTGGATCGACGATCACCCGCAGGCCGAATTGTTCGTATACTTCGTCATCCGCGCGGATGTTGTCATCAAAGGTCATGCCGTACTGCATCCCGCCGCAGCCGCCACCCTGCACAAAGACGCGCAGGGCGTGGGTTTCGGTCAGGCCTTTTTCATCCAGAATCGTGCGGATCTTGTTCGCCGCGGCGGCGGTGAGCACCACGCCGACTTCGGTTTGGGTCGTTGTTTCGGTTGCCATCAGGATCAAACATCCTCCAGGAGATAGTTTGGGGTGTGGGGGGTATTGTAAGGGAATTTGTGTAAAAGGGATGTAAAGCGGGTCACTATCCACCGATTTGTGACATAAGACGTAATTGCGGGACCTCACCATCCGCCAGGCCATTGCCCCACGGCTTGTGAAAAGCGGCCTCCAGGATCTGCTGTTTCAGTATTTCCGGGTCGACATCCTCGCGCAGGCGCCCCAGCACATCGAATTCACCGTCGCGCAGCAGGCACAGGCGCAGCTTGCCGTCCGCTGTGAGACGCAGGCGATTGCAGCCGGCGCAAAATGGCTCGCTGATGGTGCTGATAAAGCCCAGAGAACCGGGGGCTCCCGCCAGCCGGAACGGCGCCGCCGGATCGCGACCGTCATAGCCGGGGATAGGTTGCAACGGTCCCAGGACCTCCTGGATGTGTTGTTTGGTTTCGTCAGATGTGACCACCGAGCTGCGGGCAAAGTCCGCTTCCGAGGCGAACGGCATCAACTCGATGAAGCGAATCTGCCAGGGATGCAGCAGGGAAAGCCGCGCCATTTCGACAACCTCATCGTCATTGAATCCGCGCGTGACCACCACATTGAGTTTGATGGGGCGCAGGCCTGCTGCCTCGGCTGCTTCGACGCCCGCCCACACCGTATCGAGATCGCCCCAGCGCGTGATTTGCTTGAACTTGACAGGATCGAGCGTGTCAAGGGAGATGTTGACGCGCTGCAGGCCGGCGCGGGCCAATGGTTCAGCCAGTTGCGCCAGCAGGATGGCGTTGGTCGTCATGGCGAGGTCCCGAATGCCGGGCGTGTGCGCCATGGCGCGCACCAGCTCCACAATGTTGGGGCGCACGGTTGGCTCGCCGCCGGTAAGCCGGATTTTATCAATGCCCAGATCAGCCATCATGCGCACGATTGTCAGCAATTCTTCATCCGACATCAGCTCGTGGCGGGGCCGAAAACGCGTGTCTTCTGGCATGCAGTACACACAACGCAGATTGCACACATCCGTGAGCGAAATGCGCAGGTAGTGAAGTCGTCGCCCATAGATATCGTGCAGCGGTGGGCGCACTTCGTTGCGGGTCGATAGATCAGGTGTTGACGCCATGAGTAACGGTGGGAATCAGGAGAGGGCGTGGAGTAGGATGAGCGTGTAACAGACGATACGTGCAGCGCGTATCGCCGACGGCAATGTGCGCGATGCGTTCGCAGGTGGCCCCGGTAAGTTCGCTGATCAGGGCGTGGTCCATGTGGCACAGCTCGGGGTGCACTTCCACCAGATCGTTATAGGGACAATTGCAGGTATGCAGCATGGATGAGTCAGCCTCGTTGGCCGTCCATTCGGCCATATATCCCTGTTCATTCAAAAAATCGACCACCGCCTGCAGCCTTTGGGCGCCAGTCGATTCTGTCAGCCTGGCCGGTGCCCGAGCCGCGGTTGTTCTTGCCAGATCTTCCATTACCCCGGCAATAGCTTCGTTGGAAAGCACCTGTTTTAGTGCCCGCAAACTTCCATCGGCCAGTTGTCGATAGTTATTCGGGAAATGACTTTTGGCATTGGGCGTCAGCGTATACACTTGCTGGGGCCGCCCGGCTCCTGCCCGCCGCCGCACGCGCGGCGTGCATACAAGATCATCACCGATCAATAGATCGAGATGATGCCGCACTGAAACCGGCGCCATTTCCAGATGGGCCGCCAATTCGCCAACCGTAGCATGGCCTTGTTTCTTGAGTTGATTCAGGATTTCTTGACGAACTGGATGCACGGGATTTCTCGATACGCTAGAAAGGAATATGCCACCGATTCTAACATGGAAGACAGGGCCTGTCAATTTTTATCAAATTTTTCATAGAAATACCCGAAACCGGCCAGCGCACGCATCCCGCGTTCGCTTCCTCTGGCGATGTTTATGGACGACCGGGCGTAAAAACCGCTCCCAGGCCTTCGTCGAGTGGTTGTTCTTTATGTGTAGACCTGCTACAATGCCAGCTAGCATCGTCCTAAATGACGGCATCGCCGTTGCCACTGCGCCGACGAATCCCGTCTTCATTGCATTCAGCCACATACTCCGTAGCTGCCCGAGCAGTTACCATATTCCAGGATATCTCCTCGCCCATATGCATTCTCTGGCCCGTATCCTTCTCCTTTGCGGTGTGCTCGTGTTGGCAGGGTGTGCTGCTGGGATTGCACCACAGAGCCCCAGCCCCACGCCGCCCCCGGCCCCCAGCCCTACCCCCAGCCCCACTCCACCTCTGCCAGGGGTGCAGGGTACATTTCGCCGCGTGCTCGAACGTCAGGGCTTGCTGATCGGGCTGATCCCGAATGCCCGGGCGCCTTTCGTGCTCCCTGCCAGCGAAGCCGGACCCAACGGCCTCGACATCATGCTGGCCGAAACCTTTGCCCGCGCGTGGACCGGCCGGGCAAACGCCCTGGCCTGGCGGCTCGATGCCACTCCCGGCGATCTCGCTGCCGGACGCGTGGATCTGCTCATGGGCGGCCTCGTGCACACACGGGCTGCCGAGACCGAAATCGACTTCAGCCAGACCTACTGGATGCAGGACGGTCAGGCCGTGGC
>JAJRXO010000284.1 GCA_024276255.1 Chloroflexota bacterium
CCCACCAGTGTGGTATTGCCGCCAAAATCGGCGCCAATGGCCAGCGCCCACCACAATGGGCCGGTGTTCATGCCTGCCGCGCCCAGGCTCTTGACCAGGGGGATGAGTGTTGCCGTGTAGGGGATGTTGTCAACCACGCCGCTGGCAATACCCGATACCCATAGCAGAGCCAGTGCTGTGACCGGCAGATTGCCCTTTGTGAGACGGAACAACCAGTTAGCAGCGATCTCGATAGCGCCCACATACACCAGGGCTTCCACGAGGATGAACAAACCGACGAAGAACAGTAGCGTTGTCCATTCCACATCTTTAAGGATTTGATGCGGTTCGCGGCGAGTCCACATGAGCAGGATGGCAGCGCCCGCAAGGGCGATGGTGGCTGTTTCCAGGTGCAGCACGTTGTGCAGCAAGAACCCGACCATCACCAGTCCCAGAACGAGTAACGACTGTCGCAACAATACAGGATCGGTAATGAGTCCCTCGGTTTTCAGCCCCAATTCCTCGGCGGGAGTGCTTTCCTGCGAGGAGTCGTAACGCATGATCAGGGGAATCAATAAAACGAACACGATCAAGACGATCAAGACCAGCGGCCCCATATTGACAAGAAACTGTGTGAAATCAATGCCAGCTGCACTGCCGATGAGGATGTTCGGGGGATCGCCGATGAGTGTGGCAGCGCCGCCGATATTCGAGGCCAACACCTCGGCAATGAGCATGGGCACCGGGTCGGTTTTTAGTGTGGAAGCTACAAAGATGGTGATCGGTGCGATCAGCACGACCACGGTGACGTTATCGAGTAACGCCGAACCCAGGGCGGTGACCACGGCCAGGATCTGCAACACCCGCAAAGGTTTCCCTTTGCCAAGATAAACCGCTTTCACGGCCAGCCATTGAAAAACGCCGGTATCGCTGAGGATGTTGGCGAGGATCATCATTCCCAGCAGCAGGAAAATGACGTTCAGATCGACGGCGTCAAAAGCAATATCCTGATCGTAGCCTTGTACAAAGGCGATCATAGCCATGGCGCCCAGCAAGGCAATCACCATCCGATCCACGCGTTCGGAAATGATGATAATGTAAGAGATCACGAAAATGCCCAGGGCAATGAATAAATCAACCATCCTTATGCTCCTACCTTAAGTTCCAGCGCCAGCAATTCCAGCAGGCTCAAAAAACCGATAACTTCATTGGAGTCATTCACAACCGGTAATCCTGTTAACTTGTGTTTATGCATCACCTCGAATGCCTTGCTGATCGGGTCCTGTTCGCGCACGGCCACGGCATTGATCATGATATCGACAACCGTGCGCACCTGGGTCATTTTGGAAATACGGATGGCTTGTTCTTTGTCTTTTGTTTCATGCATGAACAATTCCGGCATAATGTTGAAAAATATCTGATCGGCCAGGTGCCGTAAGGTGACCAATCCCAGCAGGTGATTGTTGCGGCTGATGACCGCGGCCACATGCGTGGATGGTTTCTGCAGGAGCGCGGCCGCCACCTCTTCCAGCGTGGCGTCTGAGGGCACGGTCACGGGCTCAAAGTCCATCAGCTCCAGGGCCTTGGACACTGGATAGGCGCTAAAGGTTCGATCTTTGCTGGATGCGTGGGGCACGGTGACTGTGTCTTCGGGGATCACTCGTTTTTTCAGGCCCAGCGTGTGACGCAGGGGAATGGTGAAGAGGACGCCACTGTGTGCGCGTCCAAATCCGCCCACTGCTTTTTCGGCCGCAGCAACGGCCGCATCGATCATATCCCCGGGAACGGCGCACAGGAGCGTGCGTTGAGCTTCGCTGTCCTGTTGAAACCAGCGGCTCAGGCCGCCAAGACCGAAATCTTCGAGCCAGGATTGCGCCTTGCGGCCGCCCAACGAATTAACGATCGTCACCCCTGGCACACCTGTCGCGTATAGACCATCCAATAATGCAGGCAGTCGGTTTAAGTCGTCAAGGATGATGACGAGGAGGAAATGTTCATTTTTCATGGGCGCCCTCTGATCAATAGGAATAGAACTGTGGGGTGGTCAACGTTGTCGAATCTGGCTTATCTCGCTACAATGGGCACGGAGTTCATATGATGTTACGTTCATTTTTGCAGACAGTTATCCGCCAGATCAAACACGACCCTCATTATACCATTGATCCGCAAATGCCGGTGAGTGCCATTGTTACGTTATTGAAGGAGCGCGGCCTGGCCTATGTACGGGGATGGTTGCGCCGGCCGACACTGGCCTCGTGTCAGGGGGCGCTTTTTGTAGGGCGACGCGTGCAGTTGCTCAATACGCGCCGGCTGCACGTGGGGAGCAGCGTTACGCTGGAAGATGATGTAAAAATCGATGCCTTGAGCTCAGAAGGTGTGTGGATCGGCAACAATGTCTCGATTGGCCGTTTTACGGTGATCGAGTGTACGGGGGTGATCCGCCATCTTGGCAAGGGGTTTCGCATCGGCCATGATTCCAATCTGGGCGATTATTGTTTTGTGGGCGCGGCGGG
>JAJRXO010000285.1 GCA_024276255.1 Chloroflexota bacterium
CAAACGATTCATTCAGGTGATCGCCCACCACCACCCACTGCCCGCGCGTACGGCGTTCCACATCGACGCCATTGCGCATGCTCAGCGCCCACAGATAACCGATGCCCACCCACGCCATCAAGCCCACCAGCAACACCATCCATGTGCGATCGGGCTCCACGAGCTGGATTGCCGCCAGCAGCAACATCAGGGCCAGAGGCAGACGTGACCGCAGGCGCAGGCGGCGTTCTGCAGGATAGGACATGACCTATTGTAAATTTCAGGGCGCTCGCGGCGCAAATACAGGCGAACGCATGAAATGATGGCAATGCCCGCCGGCAGAGAATCGCCATTGATCACGGGTCGTGCTTTTGCGCCCGCCGTGTTGCAGCGGCGATTGACGGAGGTGCGCTCCGACGCTGTAGCTGTCGTCGGAAACGGTGAGCAAGTCGTCGTGAACAATCAGCCCGAGACGCATTTACTCCAGACGATCGATATCATACATCGCCCAGGCGACATCATCTTCATACAATTTGATACTGATGGCTGACACCTGGGGGGCATAAAGGGCTTCGTCCATCTTCTGGCACAGAATACGGCTGAAATGCTCGATGCTGGGGTTCAGGTCCGCAAATTCCGGCAGTTCGTTGAGCGTCTTATCCCGAAATTGATCGATCAGAACATCGAACTGGGCTGAGAGATCAACGGTGTCGAGCAGATAGCCGTTGGCGTCCAGCTCCTCGCCCTCGATCAGCAGCTCCACGCGGTATTGATGTGAATGCAGCTCATTTTCGGCGCCGGCATCATCGACTGTGAGAAAATGCCGGGCAATGAAGTTGCGGTGAATGCAAAGTGTGTACATAGAGTGGAATCCAGTTACTGTGAGATCAGGTCAGCTGACAACAATGGCCGGTAAGACGGTGGCAGTGCTGTGGCCAACCCGTTTGCGAATAAAGATCGAATTGAGTCAGGAGGTCGGCGACGACCATCAGGGGTAGCCCCATGATAGAGGCGAAACAGCCTTCAAAACGGGCGACAGGCCGGAACTGCGGGTGCTGAATGGCGTAGGCGCCGGCCTTGTCCATGGGATCGCCGGTGGCAATGTATGCGGTGATCTCGGCATCGCTGTATGGGCGCATAAACACACGGTTGCGGTGCACCTGCACGCGCGTCCGTTGGAATTGGCGGCAGCTCACTGCCACGGCGGTGAGCACTTCATGGGGTAGCGACCGCAACGATTGTAGCATACGCCGGGCCTCGTCGGCATTTTTCGGCTTGCCCAAAATGCGATCTTGCTGCACCACAATGGTGTCTGCGGCCAGAACCACGTCCTGCGGCAAATGGGCGGCCACGGCCCGGGCTTTGTGCAGGGCCAGGCGCCGAACGTAGTCGGCAGGCAGTTCGCGGGGCCGGACGCTTTCGTCGATGTCGGCCACTTCCACACGGAAAGGGATGCCCAGGGCTTGCAGCAAGTGCTGCCGTCGGGGGGAGGCGGAGGCCAGGATAAGGGTGGGGCACATGGTGTTTGGCGGGGTTCAGCTCGTGCCATTCCGCTGGGCCAGAAAGATGCCCAATAGGACGAACATGCCCCCGACCATCTGCAATGGCCCCATGGCCTCGCCCAACCACAGCCAGGCGATGAAGGCTGAAAACACGGGCTGCAAGAGCAGGATCACCGAGGTCAGGGCTGCGGGCAGTTGTGCCAGGGCATAGGTGATCAGTCCCTGCCCCCCCACGTGCGAAAACCAGGCCAGGGCCAGCAACAGCAGCCAGCCCTGCCAGGATGTACTGAGAATCGTTTCGCCGCTAAGCAGGGTGAGCAGCAATAGGGCGGTCGAGGCTACGAGGGCGGCAGACAGCATGATGGTGCTGGAGCCATAGCCTTGCCGCAGGCGACGCACCGTGAGCAGATAGCCGGCATAGAACAGGGGCGATAGCAATCCCAGGGCATCCCCCAGCAAATGACTGCCGCCGCTGTTGGCGCTGGAACGAATCATCAGTGCGGCGCCAAGGATGGCCAGCGCCAGGCCTGTTATGAACAGGGGACGAAAACGTTCTCCCATAAAACGCCAGGCCACGATGCTGACAGCGATGGGGGCCATGTTGGTGAACAGGGTGGCATTGGCAATGGTGGTGTAATGAATGGATAGATGATAGAACGTGAGATCACCGGCAAAAAACAGCCCCGGCAGCAATAGCAGGGGCGAAAACGTCTGTGGAGTTGGCTCATGTTGGGCGCTGCGCGGCGGCGACATGCGTTGCCACACAAACAGCAGGGGTGCGGCCAGAGCAAATCGCCAGAAGGCCACGGCAATGGGCCCCACGTCACTCAGGCGCACGAAAATGGGTACAAAGCCAATGCCCACGGCGCCCCCCACCACGGCCAGCGTGGCCAGCAGGTGGGGATTGTTGCGTAGAAGATGGAGGCCTGTCTGACGCTTCGGCACGGTGGTGGGGCGCATGCTCAAAGAAAGCCGTGAATGCCTAAATGCTAGAATTGAAAATCGGCGCCCAGAATGAGCTGAATATCGACTTGCTGACTCTCGCCGGCCCCGGGACGGATGTTCTCGTCGGCGATGGCCAGGAGATTGGCCAGGTGCTGCACGGTGACTGGCTTGCCGCTGTAAACAATGATCTGCGTTTGGGCGTAATCGCTGCGATCGGCAGGGGCATAGCCCACTACCTGATATCCCTGTTCGGTCAACCACGCGGCTACCTGCTCCGCCAGTTGGGCGCGTGGCGTGCCGTTGAGCACGGCAATGGAGGCATTTTCGGCTGCCAGTTGTTCACGCACGGGATCAGTGGGCGGCGTGGGAGTTTGCTCAACGGGACTGAAGAATTGGGCTACCGCAGGCTGAATCACATCAAGCTTGGGTATGAGCACATCCGCGCCGGAGGGCAGGATGGTGCGTTCGGTCATGGTATCGTCGATGATCAGTTGCCGGATGTCATCGGTGTTCAGTTTGCGCGCCAGGTTGGCCAGTGAGATCTGCTGGCTGAGGGGCATGTCCGTTTGCATGGAATCGGCCAGGATGTCAAGCAGGGTGGGGATACGGGCGATCATCTGCGTGAGATTGCCGCTGTCCAACACCTTGTTTTTAACGGCGATCAGCACCTGTTGCTGCCGTTGCATGCGACCAAAATCGCTGTCCACGTGCCGCGTGCGTGCGTATTTGAGCGCTGTCTCGGCATCCATGCAATAATGCCCGGCCGCGATGAAGAAGGGATCGTAGCCGTAATTGTCATCCGGGAAGGAGGGATCGTTGATATCCTTGGGCACATCGATCTCAATACAGCCGATCTCAGACAGCAGGGCGCGGAAGCCCTGGAAGTTGATGCGTACGTAATACTGGATGGGCTGGCCCAGGAATTGCGCTACGGTTTCCTTGGCCAGGGCCGGGCCGCCGCCGGGGTATTTTTTTGCATCCCCAATATAATGCGCCATGTTGATCCGGGTTTCGTAAAATCCGGGGATCTGCACCCAGAGATCACGTGGCAATGAGAGCATGCCGATCTGACCTGTGTTGGGATCGATGTGCACCACGATCATGGTATCTGTGCGATAATACCCCTGCTCCCCCGGGCGCTGATCGATACCTAAAAGCAGGATGTTGATGGGGTCCTGTTCGTTCCAGGCAGGTCCCAACAGGGGTGTAATGGGTGAGCGCGAAGGTTGCGACGGGCTCACCGCCGGTATGGGTTGTTCACCGGTCTGGGGTTGTCGGGCCGGGGCGGACCCGGCCTCAACCGACGTATTATCGCTAGTGGCGCTGACGACCTGCGGCGCATTGAGAACAATGGCGCGGGCTGTCTGGAAAAAGAGATAGCTGGCATAGGCAAAAGCCGCCAGAAATAGTACAAGCAGGGCGATCAGCAATCCATTCGAAAGAGAATGGCTTGACGCCGGAGACTGAGATTTGTGAGGATAGGAAGACGTTTGGGAATCCATGTCCCTAAGTCTATCCTTCTCGGCAGTCAATGGCAAGTCATGCGGCCGGTTTGAACGCTAATAGGCCGAGAGCACGGGGATGGGTACCTGATAAAGGGCATCGGCCGTAAGTGCGTATAGATAATTGTTGTCACTGTCCACGTAGATGCTGCGCAAGCTGTTGAGGATCTGCGGATGATCGGCCGGCATAAGCTGTGCCAGCAATTTCCCGGTTTTGTCAAAGGCAAGAATGCGATTGCTGGCAGCGTCGGCCAGATACAGACGCCCCAGTGGCGGATCGACTTCATCTGCCCACATGGCCACCGCGTCACTGAACGGGGGATCGATGGCATCGAGAGCGAAGGGTTCCTGGACACCGGAGAAATAACGCAAGATGGAGCCGTTGGGGTTCAACAACCAGACAGCGCCGTCGATGGCCATGTCGATCACAGGGGCCAGATTGATCATGGTACCGTCGCTAAAGTAAGGTTCTGCCGGCACATCATACAGATCGCCATTGGGCCGATAACGCCAGATCTGCGAATTGGTTTTGTCGAGCAGATAGACATTGCCGAAGAAATACGCCATGTCGTTGGCAAATCCCAGATCCGGATTCTCTACCAGCCTGGCATCGCTCACCCCCACGCCATCGCTGTAATTGAAGAGTTGGTTACTGCGATCAAGCACGAGGATACCGGAGTTAAGGCGATTCCCTGCTGCCGGAGCCAGTGTGGCATAAGCAAGCTCATTCACACGGCGTCCTCCCACGGTCATGCCGGTCTGTACCAGTACCTCTGGCGGGCGTTCACTCAGGCGATCGCCAGCGTTTTCATCGAGTTGGTAGCGTTCCAGAACGCCACGACGGGTATCGAGTATGTAGATGCTGAGGCCGTCAACCAGAACCTGAACCGGTGCCTGCGAGGCAGGGTCGAAACGAATGAGCGGCAGGTCGAATCCGGTGAGAAAACTGACGACCTGATTGATGCGGGCACGGGTTTCTGCGATCTGTCGTCGCATTTGCTCGACCTCGGGTTGCTCGGGCAACAGCATATCTGCCTGGTCCAGTTGCTCCTCCGCTTTTTTCAGGTATTCGCGCGCCTGGCCGGAATCATCGGTGGCCACGGCCGCGTTATAGTTGACGCGGGCGCCGTCCAGAAACTCGGTGAACAGCTGGGCACGTTGGCGACCCTGGTAATACCACATGCCCCCGGCCACCAGTACGGTGGCCAGAGCCAGCAAGAACACAATGGCCAGCACAAACGGAATTCGTCGTGAAGGCCCCCGGCGTTTGCGTTCGCGTCGCGCTTCTTTTTCGGCGGGAGTGAGTTGACGACGGCGAGGGCGTGGCGTACGCTCGGCCAGCGGTCCCAGTGCTGATCGCAGGTCAATGCCACTGCCGGTATCGGGGAGCGGCACGTTCGCTTGCCGCGGTTGTCTGTACGGGGGCACGGGCTCGGGCGTGCTCTGCGGCGAAGGTGCAGGCGCAGGCGGAATGGTTTCGCTGGGGACCGCTTGCTCGACGCTGGAATCGGTGATCGCGGGAGAGCGGGCAACCACAGGTCGGCGACGCTCATCGACCTCCGACAGGGTTACGATGAGCAGAGTCAGCTATTCGTCGGCATCAATACCAACCCCAGCCAATTGATCGGCCACAGCCTGCGATTGTGGCACCGAGGTGGCATCAAGCATGACTTCCACCTCGAGATAATTGGCCCAGGCACTGTTCATGGCCACCATCACAATATCGGGTTCGCCGGGTGTCTGGCCTATTTCGATGGAGGGGAGGGTATCGGCGCCCAGAGGCACGTAATCATCATCATTGAGCGGCGAGAACCACTGCAAGCCGTGACTGCTGCGTACCGCCAGGATGGTGGGCCCGGCCTGGGCAGAGACGATCTCGGCGCCGGTCGCCACCAGGCAGGTGACACCGGCGGTAAAATCGGTGCGATGACTGCGATTGTAGGCCTGAATGTGGCTGTGTACGGCCTGTAATGCGGCGGTAAGAGCGGAGATTACATCGCCTTGATGGAAGTAATATGTTTCCTGAATCGTATTTAGTATCTCGCGATACACTCGTGCCCGTCCCTGATCGCTGCCATCGACCTCGATGAGCATGTACAGATTGCCTTTACCGGCAGCCGGAGCAATGCCGGCAGCGGGTTCGATGACACGAATGGTGGGGGTGTAGCGCTCGCGACGTCCATGAGCGAGGCTGAGTATACTGATATCTGTCTGGAGCTCTTGGGACATGGGTGCCTCGTGGGGGAGAACGAATGGCAGTTCAGGCACTGCACCCGCAACCAAAACCCGACGCGGACGCAGAGATATAGAAACTTCATAACTGCTGGGGCAGGCAGGCTCGGGCTGTTGAAATGCCTTCAACAGGGAGTCTGAAAAGCGGTAATTCGTTTTCAGCAACAGACTGCCTGCGCAATTACAATAGTTACGTCAATTGTACACCAGCCGCGCGTCAGGGGGCAACTTGCTTTTACACCTCATGCCCTGGCGCACTCGCTGTATTATGACGATCTTACGCTGTGTGTGATGACTTGTGTGATTGACGCTGAGTCATGTATGATCCAGAGAATCCCGTCATCAAAAGAGAGTAATCAGTCATGACAACCCCCATGCTCGTGAGAATCGAGGAAGACAAACATTGGTGGTTCGCCACCCGCAGCCGGGCTATTCTGGCCCTGATGGATCAATACGCCGGCACCGGCCATCAGGGCCGCAAAGTGCTGGATGTGGGCGCCGGAGCCGGCAATATGATGCACCAGCTCGGCCAATATGGCGACATTGTAGGGCTGGAATACAACCCCAAACCGATCCCGGTGGCCCGTGAACGCGGTTTTGATGTG
>JAJRXO010000286.1 GCA_024276255.1 Chloroflexota bacterium
GTGTGCCTGCAATCATGGCAACTGCCTATTGATCCCTGTTCTCCGATATCTCTTCGCTGAGCAATGCCGCGATACGTCGGTATGTCTCATAGGTTCGGCTATCGTAACACACAAAGATCACTCGCTGTAAACTGCTGTTGGTGGCCAGAAAGTCGTTGGTGGTGCGCAGGGCAATGCGCGTGGCCCGTTCGAGCGGAAAACGATAGGCGCCGGTGCTGATGGAAGGAAAAGCAATGCTGAGCAGCTGATGCTGCACGGCCAAAGTCAGACTGTTGCGATAGCAGGCCGCCAGTAAGACATCTTCGTTATGTTGACCGCCCCGCCACACCGGGCCCACAGTGTGAATCACGTACCGGGCCGGCAGGCGATATCCGCGAGTGATCCTGGCCTCGCCGGTGGGGCATCCCCCCAGGGTGGCACATTTTAGCAGCAACCTTGGCCCGGCCGCCCGGTGAATGGCCCCATCCACCCCTCCGCCGCCTAACAGAGTCCGATTGGCAGCGTTAACGATAGCGTCGACCTGCAGACGTGTGATGTCACCTTGCTGGATTTCGATTCGGGGGTCCATGGGAATCAAGTGGGGGCGCAGCGCAGGGCTGCGCCCCGGGAAGTGCATATCAACGGCCGATCATCGCCCCAAGGCCAGCGCCCGCTCCGATTCCTATCATCCCCAGGACGAGGCTGATCACCATCCAGACCACCCAGGAAATGATAGCCGTCAGCGCGGCCTTGCCGTTGTCCAGGTCCAGGCCCTCACGGGTAGCAACAAAATACGTGGCAATGGCCCAGGGCAGGGCAATGATGCCGAGGCAGGGGATGATGCTGATGAAGTTCGCGGAGTAAGCATACCCCAGAGTGCGTCGCATCTCACCGTAATCCGCTGTGCCGCCGAAAAATCGGGTGCCCACGAAATAGACGATATAGGCCGTGACCAGATAACCAATAAAGGCCAGGATGATGCCGAACAGAGCACCGGTCACGGAGAAGGAGAGCCCCCTCCCCATATCAGAAGCGTTAAAGCCAATACCACTGCCAAGCCCGGCCAGCAATGATGCCACGGCGACAATGATATAGGCCTCGGTATCATACGAAGGATCGGCTTCGACTTCGTTATACAATGATGAATCAAGCTTGAGGGCGCGAATAATGCGGGATAACATGGGTTTCCTCCTGAGTTGGTGTCAGCTAAATAAATGTCGGTTTACAATCATGACGTGAAGTACAGATGCAAAGTTACTGGGCAACCATCACCTCCTGTTTTGTAAATAGTCGATAGTCCTCAGTCCAGCGTCTTTAGTCCGACGTCAGCGAGCGAGGCGCCCGGCTGATAGACATTCCACGCCGGTGCGGCCGGAAGAAGATAAAATTAGAATGATCTGTGAAAATCTGCGTGCATCAGCGTTATCTGCGTCCTGTTTTCATTGGTATCGGCGCCAGCCAGCTCGCAGTCGGACTGTTTTGATATTCGTAGCCGGATCAAGGTTTGAGGATCAGCGTCGCTTCAGCCTTGGTCTCCAGCTGGGCCCGATCCCAGAACATGGGGGCGTACTGAATAAAGCGCCAGTTATCGATCTGATCGTCGTAATGAGGATGATAGGGGTGACCGGATTGACCGGTGGTGTTGGTGGTGATCGAGCGGTTAAAGTCGGCCATATCCACGATCATACGCATGGAAGGCACGGCTCGCACCTGGAAAAGATGCTCCTTATCCGTGCTCCACGATGTGGCATTGACAATCGAGGCGCCGCCGCTGGTTTCGTACGGGCCGCGATTGAATATCTTCTCGATGGGGCCGATTCCAGACATGCCCAGCGTCTGATTGCGGAATGTGGCCGTATGTACGGCGCCCCACCGCCATTTCTTCATATTGTCGCCCTGCTTCTGCACCATGAGGTCATAGGCCTTATTCAACGCCTGAGCAAAAATGTCGTCCCGGGTTTCGACCTCGGCTGTATTGATGTTATCCCACCAGTGGCTGTTGGCATCCTGCGCCAGACGACGCACGAGCTCGCGATCCCGCCGCAGGGTATCCCCCAATTCGTCGGCAAAGAGCTCGACCGGCAATTCATACCAGAACGCCTCGAAAAATGCGGCGGCCGCACTGTCCATGGTCTCCTGATAATCCCACGA
>JAJRXO010000287.1 GCA_024276255.1 Chloroflexota bacterium
CAGGATGGAAACCTCCTGCTGAACCTGCTGCAACAGCGCCTCGGCATCATGCGGCGGCAGCCACTGGTGATGACGAACCCCCTCCTGCTGCCAGCGGGCCAGCACGCGGCCATCCAGGCCCCGGCGCAGATGCCTGCCCTGGCGAAAGCTGCCGATCAAACGCCCCTTGCGATCAAACGTGTCGACGTGGTCGGCATCATAGGCGATCGTCAGGGCCTCATCCAGCCGGACATGGACCGTGCGTCCATCGGGGAGTTGCAGATCAGTTTGCATGGGATAATCATATCATGAACGCACGGCGTGAGACAGATGTTGCATGTGGCAGATGCAAATCCACGTACAAAATGAAACGATCGATCCCCCTTTCTGTTTTACGTATCCGCCCGGCATTTGTGTTATGCTTTGACGTCATCAACACACTTTAACTTTCTCCATTGAATTCGCCCATGAGCGCACAGAAAAGTCTCCCTGAAGAAGGGTCTGCATTCCACACCGATCGAGTATTGTCGATTACAGCCGGGCATTTTATACACGATACATACAGCGCTTTTCTGGCGCCGCTGTTACCCCTGCTGCAGGAAAAGCTGGGGATTGGCTATGCCCTCACAGGCGGGCTGGCGATTTTCACGCAGTTGCCGAGCATTCTGAATCCGTTCCTGGGATATGTAGCCGATCGCATTAGCCTGCGCTATTTTGTGATCCTGGCGCCGGCTGTCACAGGCACCCTGTACAGCAGCATGGGGTTGAGCTCCAGCTATATGACGCTGGCCTTTTTGCTGCTCTTGGCAGGAGTGAGCATTGCCGCTTTTCATGCACCAGCGCCGGCCATGTTGGCCCAGGTCGCAGGCAATCGCGTGGGAACCGGCATGAGCCTGTTCATGGCTGCGGGCGAATTGGGGCGGACACTGGGGCCGCTGATCGTGGTGGCGGCTGTGCAATGGCTGGGGCTGGGCGGCATGTGGCGGCTGGCGGTAGTGGGCTGGCTGGTCTCAGCCGTCCTGTTCATCAAGCTGCGAGACGTGCGGATCAGCCCGCGCAGTCGCACCCAGAGCAACGCTGCTTTTTGGGCCCACGTACGCGTGATCTTCCCCCTGCTGATCTGGCTGATGATCGGACGCTCGTTCATGCAAGTGACCATGACCACCTATCTGCCGGTGTTTATGAAAGATGTGGCAGGAACCAGCCTGTGGCTGGCAGCGGGCTCACTGACGATCCTGGAGGCGGCCGGGGTCGTGGGGGCGCTCATTACCGGCACGATCAGTGATCGCTGGGGACGGCCGCGGGTGATGATGCTGTTGCTGAGCCTGGCTCCCCTGCTGATGGTAGGGTTTTTGTACAGCAGCTCGTGGCTGATGGTGCCGCTACTGGTGGCGCTGGGCATCTCCGCTATCTCGGTGCAACCGGTCCTGCTGGCCCTTGTGCAAGATGAGTTCCCCCACAACCGCGCCCTGGCAAATGGTTTGTTTTTGGGCTTGAATTTTATGATCCGGGCGATTGCCATCGCAGCGGTAGGCGCTGCGGCCGATCGCATCGGCCTGTTCGACGCCTTTGTGATCAGCGCCGGCATTGGTTTTGCCGCCATCCCCGGCGTATGGCTGCTGGGACGAGCGCAACAGCGAAGGCAGGCATAAAAAGAAGCCCGATCTGGTTCACAGATCGGGCCGGAAGGGGAGGGAGTGAAGCCGCGGGCTAGATGCCGAAGTTGCCAGGGACGACGTTGTTCTGATTGAAGCCGGGTGTGCGGCCACCGAAGCCCATCCCCTTGCCCTGCCCCCGGAAGCCGTGCCCGCGACGACCATGGGCATTGCCAGGCATCTGTCGGGGAGCGGCGCCAAATCCGAGACCGGGGCGACTGAGGATCTGATCGGCCTGTTCCTGAGTAATCACGCCATCTTCTACGGCGCTCTGCACGGCCTGTTCATACACACTGCGAAGCTGTTCGGGAAGTCCTTGCTCTTTGAGATACTGCTGTAAATCGTGCTGTGCCTTGATCTGATCGGCCTGTTCCTGGGTGAGTCTGCCGTTGGCCACGGCCTGTTCGAGTCCGGCGACAAAGGCGGCTTCGCGGGCGGCGTTCAAATCATCCACGCTGATGCCCAGCGCATCTGCCAACAGGGCGTCCATGTCGATATCAACCTTGGCGAAGCGCTGCAGCGGCGCCAGTATGCTCATGCCACGGCGGGCTTTGCGCGGATGTTCTTTCAGGAAATCAGCCTGCGTCTGCGTAATCAATCCGTCGGCAACTGCCTGGTCGAGGGCGGCATTGAAGGCCTGCTCGTGCGCTGCCTGCAACTCTTCCACGCTGATGCCCAGCGCATCAGCCAGAAGCTGCTCTCTATCGATGCCAGGTGCCTTGGGGGCATGCCGACCCGCAGGCGGATTGCCA
>JAJRXO010000288.1 GCA_024276255.1 Chloroflexota bacterium
CTGTACATTGCCTTTCATCGTTATGATATTTTTACCAATCCGCAATTCATCGGCCTGAAGAATTTTCAGAAGGCACTCAAATCCAGAGATTTCCTGCAATCGCTGGTGAATGTCTTCTGGTATGCCCTGATCGTGACCTCCGTACAGACCACGTTCGCCCTACTGCTGGCCGTGTTCCTCAATCAGAAGATGCGGGGTCGCAACTTTTTCCGTACGATTTACTACACCCCCAGCGTTACCTCGTCCGTAGTGATCTCCATGATCTTCTGGTGGTTGTATCTGAAAACCGGCTATCTGAACTGGTTTTTCGACCGCATATGGAATCTGTTTGGCGGGGAATGGCAGGCGGTGCAATGGCTCAACAATCCGCGGGGCCTGTTCCAGTTGATTGCCCGCGCCTTCGGGAGCGATATCTCCTCAAAACAGTGGTATCTGCGCGGTCCCAGCGTCACCTGGATGGCGATCATGTTCCAGAACATCTTCACAACCATCCCCACCTTCATGATCATGTTTCTGGCCGGTTTGCAGGATATTCCCCGGAGCCTGTATGAGGCGTCTGATATCGACGGCGCCAGCACCTGGCAGAAGCTGCGTTATGTGACCGTACCGATGCTGCGCCCGATCATCCTCCTCGTGGTGGTACTGGGCACCATCGGCACCCTGCAGATCTTCGACCAGGTGAAGATCCTGACCAGCGGCGGTCCCCTGGGCACGACGTTGACGCCTGTCTATATCGTGTACACGGAGGCGCTGGGCACTGAGGGCACCATTCAGATGGGCTATGCCTCGGCCATTGCCTTCATTCTCTTCGCCATTATCTTCTTTTTCACCTATCTGCAGCGCAGTTATATTGAGCGCGGCACCGAGCAGTATTAAGGAGGCCAGTCATGACAGCTACCACATTGCACCCGCCTCAGGTCCCGTCTCCGGGGCAGATCATCTGGAGAGAGCGACTGAAAAAGATGGTCATGTATGGGCTTCTGATCACGCTGGGCCTTGCTGCGCTCACGCCCTTCATCCTGGCCTTTCTGGGCACATTCAAGACTGATGCCGAGATCATTGCCTGGCCTCCCACTTTCCTGCCCAAAGAATGGCTATGGCAAAACTGGGTGAAGACATGGCAAACCGATCTCGGACAGGGCGCTACCTTTCCCCGTTGGTTGTTCAACACGGCCCTGGTCTCGTTTGGCACGGCCGGCCTGCAGGTCGCCTTTTGTTCGATGGCGGCCTATGCCTTTGCCCGTTTGCGCTTTCCCGGAAAAGACCTGGTGTTTTCGTTCATGCTGGCCAGTATGATGATCCCAGGCGCCGTCACCCTCATCCCGGCTTACGTGGTGATGACCAAGATCCGTTTCGTGAACACCTACTGGTCCTTGCTGGTACCGGGTGCGGTCTCTGCAGGGAGCATTTTCTTGCTGACGCAATTCCTCAAGGCCGTGCCGGTGGAGCTGGAAGAAGCAGCTTTCATGGACGGCGCTTCGCGCTTCCGTATTTACAAGGACGTGGTCATTCCCCTGTCCAAGCCCGCCCTGCTAACGGTGTTCATCCTGCAGTTCCAGGCCATGTGGAACAGCTTCCTCTCGCCCCTGCTCTATTTGAACACGCCCAAAATGTGGGTACTGAACGTGGCCCTGACCGTGTTCCAGCAGCAATACAAGGCGCAGTGGAACCTGACCCTGGTGGCGGCCATGTTCAATGCCATCCCCATTCTTATTCTCTTCGCCTTCCTCAGCCGTTACTACATCGAGGGCATCAGTTGGTCCGGGTTGAAGGGCTGATCCGGAGGTAATCATGTTACTCAAACGTCATCCAGCCAGCCCCATCCTGCTCCCTGACCCCGGCTCAGACTGGGAAACATACAACGTGTTTAACCCCGGCGTCATCCATCACAACGGCCTCTTCCACATGTTTTACCGGGCGCAGGGCCTGGATTGGACGAGCCGCATCGGCTATGCCGTGAGTGAGGATGGCATCCACTGGAATCGCCTGCGCGACCCCGTGCTGGAACCTCACGATGCCAGCGATTCGCGCGGCCTTGAGGATCCCCGCATCATCGAGATCGATGGTGTTTTTTACATGTGCTACACAGCCTATGGCCGGGAATTCAGTGGTGCCGGCGAGCCCACACATGCCGGCGGCGGCATCCTGCCCATGATCGCCCGCAGCGAGAACCTCATTACATGGGAGCGCCTGGGGCCGGTCGTGCGGGGCGAGGATGACAAAGATCATGTGCTCTTCCCACGCAAGATCAGGGGGCGCTATGCGTTGCTGCATCGGCGCTGGCCCAATGTATGGCTGGCCTATTCCCATGATCTCCGCACATGGCGTGAGGAAGATATGCAGTTGTTGTACGGCCCGCGGCGGGATGATACGGCTGCCTGGGATCAGAAAAGCGTGGGGAGCAATGGCGTGCCCCTCGAGACCGACCATGGCTGGCTGCTGATCAACCACGGCTACAACGAGGATCATGTGTACAAATTCGGCGCCATCCTGCTCGATCTGGAGGATCCCGGCCGTATTATTCGTCGCCCCAGGGAGGCCATTTTCGCGCCCGAGGAGCTGTGGGAGCTGCGCGGCGATGTGCCCAATGTCGTCTTTTCCTGCGCCAACCCTGTCGTGAATGACACCGTTTATGTCTACTACGGCGGCGGCGATCACGTGATCGGCCTTGCCACCTGCGCTCTCGACGAGCTCATCGACTTTGTGCTGTCGGCGTAGGCCAGGAATAGGAGGGTGTCGAGCGCCCGGTGCATCCGCGATGCGCCGTTTTCGCCGCTGAACCCGCCGACTGGAAGTCGGGCTCTTTAGGCCTTCGGCCAGAGGACGACGCATGTCGTCCTTTCGCCAGTCCACGACGGTCGGCGCAGGCCGACCTCTGGCGTAAAGCGCCTATATAGCCTGAGTTCACTCAGCTAGACTCTAAACAACGACAC
>JAJRXO010000289.1 GCA_024276255.1 Chloroflexota bacterium
CAATCTCGCTTCTCCTGACGCGGCCCGGTCTTGTATGGCTTAAAATCGCGGCGATTCGCTATTCGGTTGTTAATGTGCGGCTTACTTAGCAGCGATTTGCTCGCTTAAAAAACACTTGACTATATTTAGAACAACTTTGCGTCTTGGCGTGAGATTATCGTCCATTATGTGGTAAGCGGCGTTCACGTTTGAACGCATGCTCATGACCACTGTTCCCATCTTCCGTCAATACGCTCACTCGCACCATAGCTCATGGACACCGACCCTTCTTCCACCGCCCCCCCATCACAGTGGTCCTGGCGACGAAATCTGGCCATCTTATTCATGGTGCAGTTTCTTTCAGCGGCAGGTTTCAGCCTGGTATTTCCCTTCCTGCCGCTCTATGTGAAAGAATTGGGCAGCGTCAGCGGCGGCAGCGTGGAGTTCTGGTCCAGCATGGTCTTTTCGGCCCAGGCTTTTACCATGATGCTGGCCGCTCCCATCTGGGGGCTCGTAGCGGATCGTTATGGTCGCAAGCTGATGTTGGAGCGGGCCACGTTGGGTGGGGCCGTGTTGCTGGCAGCGATGGGCTTTGTGCAAAACGCCGAACAACTTGTCCTGCTGCGGGCGATTCAGGGCGCCGTGACGGGTGTGATAGCGGCTACGTTCACGTTGGTGGCTGTGGGCACGCCCCGGTCCCATGTTGGCTTTGCCCTGGGGATGATCAACATGGCCCGTTGGGCCGGGGTGGCCGGTGGCCCGGTCATTGGCGGTCTGATCGGTGAGCATGTGGGCTTCCGGCAGAGTTTCTGGATCACTGGGTTTCTGTTGGGACTGGCTGGCCTGGCAGTTCTGTTCTTCGTGCATGAAGATTTTTCACCTCCCGAAGAGCTTCGTCAGCCTCGCTTCTGGTCCAGCTATCGGGAGCTGTTACGGGCGCCAGCCATGGCCGGGTTGTATGGTCTGGCCTTCTTTGACAATCTGGGGCGCACACTGATTTCGCCCATTCTGGTGCTGTTTGTGGTGGCCCTGCAGGGCGGACAGGAGACAGGCTCGGCCACGCTTACGGGCATCATGTTCGGTGTGATGGCCGGAAGCAGTGCGATCAGTGCTATCTACTGGGGCCGGTTGGGCGATCGCCTGGGCCATGATCGCATCCTGGTGATCTCGGCTGCTCTGGCTGCTCTGTTGTACCTGCCGCAAAGTATGGTGACATCGGCCTGGCAGTTGATTATCTTACAGGCGCTGTCGGGAATGGCAGTAGGGGGGCTGGTGCCGTCGGTGGCTGCTCTGATGAATGAATGGGCGCCGGACGGGCATCAGGGAGTAACGTACGGCCTTGATAACAGTGTGCGCGCCGGAGCGCGTTCAGTTGGCCCCCTGATCGCCGCTAGTGTGGCCCTGTGGGTGGGCTACCGGGGTGTGTTTGTGGGGACAGCGCTGGTATATGCCGCCATGGCGATGTTGGGGGCTGTGTTGCGTCGGCGGCGGCAGGCTATCGTTTTCAATTCGCCGGGCTACGGATAATTATGGCGCCACACGCGCCTGTCCGAACACTGCTTCCACACCGCTGCCATCGGCCAGGCTCAACGGCGCCAGGGTATCAGCATCATATACGACCACCGTCAGCCTGTAATCGCCGGCCTCGGCAGGGGCGGGCACCTGGTAGATGTTGAGGGCGTTCTCGCCTGGCAGCCAGGCATTGCTGCGCACATGACGGTCGTTGAGTAGCAGGCGATCATCCTGTGCCAGGGTGGCGCCCTCGCTGTCCTGCAGGCGCAACGAGACCTTGAGCACCCGGTCGCTGGCAGCCTGGAGTTGCCAGCGCAGGGTGATAATAAGTGGCCGACCCGGTGGTGCCGGCTGCTGGCGTCCCGACCAATCGCCGGAGACCAGGGTGACGCCCTGATCGAATTGTCGACCGATCGGCATCATCGCCGAGGGGAGTGCAAAGCGGGTGGGGGGATGCAGATCCCATGTGCGCACGGTGTACCCGCGGAAGTTCACCTCGTCGATGATGCTGCCCGCGGCATTGAGCAAGGCCGGCACTGCCCCGCGGGGATCCATATCCGACTCAAACCAGGTGACATAAAACACGCGGCGGGCTTCCCCGGCCAGGCGATTGAGCCGGGCATCCAGGCGGCGTTCGTCGTTGTGTGTGAGATCCACAAAGAGATACTGCGCCGGCGCCATGTTGGCTGGTTGCCTCGGCGGCTGGCCGTAGAAATCATTGTTCCAGCGCTGCCAGTAAAAACCGAAGGGATATCGCTGATCCACAAGGATGACATCTTTTGATGTGCTGTGCTCCTGTAAATAAGCCACAACGCTGCTCATGTCCTCGCGGAAATGCGTGGGATCGTAAAGATCGGCCCGCAAGGCGGGAAGGGAGAGCAGAGCCAGCGTCAGGGCAGCCCCGGCCGGCAGTAAACGCCCCCAGCGTCGCCAGCCACTCAGCGCCCAGCCGGTGAGCGCCCACAGCGCCGGTAAAATAAAGCTGATGTAGCGGGCATTAAAGGCCGAACGGGAGACGAGTATGAGATAGAACACGGCCAGGCTGCCCAACAACCAGCTGGCCAGCAGACTGAGACGGGCCCCCTGCATCTGCTGCCAGCGTCGCCGACTCAGCCATCCGGCCAGGCCGCCCAGTAGCAGGGCCAGCCACAGCCAGCGCCCCCAGGCCCATATACTCGCCGGACTGAGCTCGCCCAGCGTAAAGGCTCGGGCCAACTGGCCGAGATAGTCAGATATATGGGGAAGCACCAGATTGGGGTTGTTGTAGCCGGGGATCTGTCGCCAGGCGATGGGCAGCACGGGCAGCACGAGCAGCGCCACGGCCAGTCCAATGCCCGCCAGCCAGCGCAGCCGCCAGCGACGTTATTCGCTGAAAATCGCCCATGCCAGCAGCCACAGCGCCCAAGTGAACACCACGATCACAGCGATATAGTGCGTGAGCAGGGCTGCGGCCGTGAGCAATACAAAGGGCAGCCAGCGCCGCCAGCGTAACGGTGGTTGCAGGGCCGACCACAAGGCCAGTTGCGCAGCCGCCAGCAGGGCCCACGACATCGTGTACATGCGCGTTTACTGAGCCTCGGATAACGCGAAAGGAGCCAGTGCGGCCACTATCATGGCCCACATCCCGGTCATGTAGCCGCGGCTACGCCCGGTTTTGCGCCCCAGTTGATACACAAGCGCCAGGGTGAGCATACCAAACCAGGCGCTGAAAAAGCGCAGGCCAAAGCGTGTGACGCCGCTGATGGCCGCCCAGAAGTGCAGGCCGTAGAAATAGAGGGGGGGATGGATATCCAGTTCGGGGGCCGTGGCGACTTGTGTTAATGCCCGCGTGGCCACGTCGATATTGCGCGCCTCATCCCACCAGATATCCTGCAGATCCAGGCGGTGCAGGCGCAAGGCCCACGCGGCCAGCAGGATAAGGATCAGCAGCCAGCGTTGCCAGTGTCGGCGAGAAGGGATCGGGGGACGAACACGGGATGGGGTCAGCATGGGGGGGATGATCAGTGCCCTGTCAAACGGATTCTGGGCCACGGAATAGGGATTGCATTCGTTCAGTTGCATGCTCCTGCAATGATTGACCGGGGAGCGGGACGCTCCATTGTACGCCTGATGCTGGACGGTCACAAAATATCCACCCTGACAAAGAATGGTTTATAATGTCTGGCGTTGTGCTGATCTCTGCCCGTTGAACCTGAATCGGGGATGATTGTCGCTGACCGCGATCGGTCCCATGGTCCAGGCTATTTCCGGACAGTCACCATGAGCGGCCGCACGCCGATAATGATGAAAATGATCTGTGCACATAGACCATCTGTAGCCCGGTAGACCAGGAAAACCGGTAAACCGGGGTGGGCGGCGCCGCCCCCAACCGTCCTGGTCTACTGGTCTTCTGGGCTACGGGTCACCATTGAAACCAATCTGTGTCCTATTTACGAAGCGGAACCAGATAAGAAGATACGCTTATGAAACACTCGAAACGAATCAAAACCAAAGGCCGGATGCTCAACGAGATCATGCGTTGGAAGCAGCAGGAACTGGCGCGGCAGAAAAGCCTTGAATCCGAGGCCAATCTGCGGGCTCTGGCCAGCTTCAGTCCGCCCACGCACGATTTTGCAGCTGCGGTCGCCAGTCCCGGTCTGGCTATCATCCCCGAGATCAAACGCGCAAGCCCCCACGCCGGCCTGCTCAGCCGCCAGTTTGATTCGATCAGAATCGCTGTGGCATTTGCCGAGGCCGGGGCCGCGGCCATTGCCGTCGCCACCGATGCCCGCTACTTTCAGGGACAGCTGGAAGATGTAACGGCCATTAAACAGGCTCTGAGCGATCGCAAGATGATCCTGCCGGTGCTGCGCAAGGACTTCATCTTTGATTCCTATCAGCTGCTGGCTTCGCGCGTGGCCGGCGCTGACGCCGTGGTGCTGATCGTGGGCGCCCTGGGCGATCGCGAGTTGCGGGAACTGGTGAATTATGCCCGTGAGCTGAACATTGCCGTCGTGCTGGAAGTACACACTGAACAGGATGTTCAGCGCGCCCTGCAATGTGACAGCCGCTTGATTAGCATCAGCAATCGCGACTGGCGACACGACACCGTCGATCTGGAAGTGAGCGTCCGCCTGCGGCCCCTGCTGCCCGACCACGTGCTTGCATTCAGCGACGGCGGCATTCGGACCCCGGAAGACATCAAGCATCTGACTGATCTGCGCTTTCATGCTGCCATCGTTGGCACCGTGCTCATGCGCAGCCCACACGAGCAGCGCAAATATAGATTGCGTGAGTTGATCAACGCCAGCAAAAAGAACCTGCCCGGCCCATGATCGCATAGGGCAACCAATCTCTGACTTCATGGAGCGCCACCATGCCCGTCATTGTCCCCGGTCTCACCGGCACCATCATCAATACCTTCACTGTGATCATCGGCAGCCTGCTGGGCCTGGTATTGGGCAAACGTCTGCAACCGGAAACACAGCAAACCGTGCTCCACGGCCTGGGGCTGGTGACCATGGTCGTCGCCCTCAGCAACGCCCTGCGTACCCAGAATATCCTTGTGCCTTTGTTTGCGGTGGTGCTGGGCGCCATGCTGGGCGAATGGTGGCAACTCGAAGAACGATTGCAGTCCCTCGGGCATTGGTTACAGACGAAGGTCGGGCAGAAGCTGGGCGAGCAGAAGGAGGGGCGATTGGTGAACGCCTTTGTGACCGCCAGCCTGGTGTATTGCGTGGGGCCGCTCACCATCATCGGCTCCATTAAGGACGGCCTGACCAATCAATATGACTTTTTGTTGCTGAAAGCGGTGCTCGATGGTTTCGCCAGCATTGCTTTCGCGGCCAGTCTGGGGCCAGGCGTTATCCTGTCTGCTGGTACGGTTTTCATTTTCCAGGGCGGGCTTGCCCTGTTGGCCATGTTGTTCAGCGCCTCATTCGGGGGCGTCACAGCCGAACATCCCGCGGTGATCGAGATGACAGCCACCGGCGGCATCGTGCTGCTCAGCATCGCCTTCATCCTGCTGGATATCAAGCGTTTGCGCTCGGCCAACTTCTTGCCAGCCATCTTTCTGGCCCCGCTCATTGTCGTGCTTCTGCTCAGGCTGGGCGTGGCGTTCTAGTGCAGGTTATGTGGGTCAAAACCCATCATGGGTTTTTCCGGCAATTGGGCGCCCTGTAGTTTGATCTCGCCAAAGCGCTTTTCGTAGTTGGCCAGGCCGGTTTGCAGGGCCCGTAACAACAGCTTGGCATGATAGGGCGTGAGCACCAGCCGCGTTTGAATGCGTACCGCTGGCATATTGGGCATGAGATGTGCGAAGTCCAGCACGATCTCATTGTAATTATGATTAACGATGGCAAAATTGACATACACGGGCTGCAAATCAGGGCTGACTTCCACCTTGAATTGTTTTGTTTTCGGCTTTTCGCTCATGAGGCCTCCGGGTTGGGCTGATAAAGGTTACCCCCATTCTGCCCTGAATGGCTGCGATTGGCAAGCAACACACCTCCCCCCATTATTGTCAAGCGTTTCATATTATGATAGCATTGTCGTTGACGGATGTTCTGATATCTGTCGCCCAATGCACAGGTTTGTTCCTGCATTCATTTTCTTTATTCGTTTTATATTCTCTCAAACCTGTATGACCGTCTGTCTGGTGCTGGAACCTGCAGGCGAGTCCTGTAGTCTAACAATAGAATAAGCATTATCAAGGAGACGCTTCTCGTGATTTTAGATCGCATTATTCGTTTTATCGGACTTATTTTCTTTGCAATTATTGGCTGGCAATCTGGCGTCATCATTACTCAGTCACCTTCTCCCCTGCAGGACCTGCTGGCGCTGAGAACAATTGTCCCCCTCACAGTAGTTGGGGCCATTGTGGGGTGGTTTATCACGCCCTGGCTGACGACCCGGCCTGCTATCGCCCTCATGCGCACCATGCGCAACATCCCCATCGAAGAGGTGGTGGCCGGAGGTATTGGTCTGGCTCTCGGTTTGCTGGTAGCAGCCCTGCTCACCGTGCCACTCACCCAGCTGCCAGACCCCTTTGGTTCCCTGTTTCCCTTTGCTGTCAGTATTATCGCCGCCTATCTTGGCGCCATGGTGGCAGTACTGCGCCGAGAGGATTTTATCCGCCTTTTCAAGCGCATCCGTGGCCATGAGCCTGCTCCGTTGGTTTTAACACCGTCCACGCTGGAACCAGTTTCCCCCCGCGCCTTGCTACTCGACACCAGCGTGATCATCGATGGGCGCATCGTGGACGTGGCCAAGACCGGTTTTCTCAACGGGCCATTGCTGGTGCCGCATTTTGTGTTGAACGAGCTGCAATACATTGCCGACTCGTCCGACGCCCTGCGTCGCGCCCGCGGCCGTCGAGGGCTGGAAGTTCTCGATCAGTTGAAGAGCCTGCCTGCGCCCAAGCTCAAGTTCGTCGACATCGATGTGCCCAACGTGCACGAGGTCGACGAAAAGCTGATTGTCCTGGCCCGCGAGCACGGGTACAGCATTATGACCAATGATTACAACCTGAACCGTGTGGCTGCCCTGCAGGGCCTGCGCGTTCTCAATCTGAATGAACTGGCCAACGCCATGAAAGCCATCCTGCTGCCGGGTGAACATCTGCGACTGAGGATCATTCAGGAAGGTAAAGAGTATGATCAGGGCGTTGGTTATCTGGATGACGGCACCATGGTCGTGGTGGAAAACGGCCGCGCTTATATCAACCGCGAAGTGGACCTCGTCGTGACCAAGGTTTTACAGACCAGCGCCGGCCGCATGATCTTCGCCCAGATTGCATCCTGACTCTCGAGGAGATTCGTTATGTCGTTGCGCGTGTACAATACGCTCACCCGTAAAAAAGAGGAATTTACAACCCTGGAGCCCGGTGTGGTGCGCATGTATGTGTGTGGCCCCACGGTTTACGACGAGGCCCATATCGGCCATGCCATGTCGGCCATCATATTTGACATGATCCGCCGCTATCTGGAATTCAAAGGATATGAAGTGCGGCACGTGATGAATTTTACCGACGTCGACGACAAGATCATCGATCGAGCGCAGCGCACCGGTCAGGATCCTCTGCAACTGGCGCAAGGCCACATCGATCGTTTTCAGGAGCACATGGCGGCTCTCAATATCCTGCCTCCCACGCACACTCCCCGCGTGAGTCAGACAATCGATGAGATCATCGCCATGGTCAGCGATCTTATCGCCAAGGGTTATGCCTACGAGTCGGAAGGCGATGTTTATTTCCGGGTGCGGAAGGATGACGATTATGGCAAACTCAGTCGCCGCAAGATCGAACACGCGGTGAGCAGCGATCGCCAGCGTTTCGGCGATGAGCTCAAAGAAGACGCGGCGGATTTCGCCCTGTGGAAAGCCCAGAAAGCGCCCCACGAGCCGGCATGGCCCAGTCCCTGGGGTATGGGCCGCCCGGGCTGGCATATCGAATGCTCGGCAATGGTGCGTCAATATCTGGGCCCCACCATCGACATTCACGGCGGCGGCAACGATCTCATCTTTCCTCATCACGAAAACGAAATCGCCCAGAGCGAAAGTTGCAACGCAGCCCCCCTGGCCCGCTACTGGATCCACAACGGCATGTTGCAATTGCGCGGCGAAAAGATGTCGAAATCAATCGGCAATATGGTCACCGTCACCGAGTTCCTGCGCCATCATCCGGCCGATGTATTCCGAATCCTTGTGCTGGGCTCTCATTATCGCAAGCCTCTGGCATATGATGATGAGGTGGTCGCCCAGGCCGCACGCGCTCTGGATCGCCTGCGCAGCGGCCTCCGTCCTCCGACCGGCGCGCTCAGCACTGGCCCTGAGGCTGAACACTTGCTCGCCGCAGCCCGTCAGGCGCGCGAGCGTTTTCAGGAAGCCATGGATGATGATTTCAACTCGGCCGGCGCCCTGGGGCATCTCCATGATCTTGTCAGGGCCATCAATCATGCTCGTGATCTGGGTGTGGGCGGTGAGCCTTTTGCCCGGGCGCAGGAAACGCTGCGTGAACTCGCCGGTGTGCTGGGCCTAAAACTGGCGGATAGCACCAATGCGACATCCGACGCCGAGCCCTTCATCGAACTCCTGATCGAGGTGCGCACCGAGATGCGCAAGCTCAAACAATGGGCAGTGGCGGACACTATCCGCGATCGTCTGGCCGAACTGGGCGTCGTGCTTGAAGACAGCCGCAGCGGCACCACCTGGCACTGGCAAAACTGACCCTGTCATCTGCCTATGCCCAAACGTTCATCTTCTCCATCGTCAGCGCATCTCCTGTATGGCCGTCAGGCCGTGCGCGAGGCCCTGCGGGCCAATCGCCGCCACTTCCGGCAGCTCATCCTGGCCGAGCGCCTCAAACCGGCCCCGGTCCTCGATGACATCCGCCAGCTGGCGGCCAGACACCGGCTTGCTGTGCGCAAGGCGGATCGCCGGCAGCTCGATGATCGGCTGGGACACAGCCACCATCAGGGGGTGGTGCTCGATGCCGGCCCCTATCCCTACGCCCAACTCGACGATATCTTTGCCCTGGCACAGCATCGGAAACAATCGCCCTTTTTGTTGCTACTCGATCGCGTTCAGGATCCACAAAACCTGGGGACGTTGATCCGCACTGCCGAGGCCTGCGGCATTCACGGCATCGTCATTCCCCAGCATCGCGCTGCCGCCATCACCCCGGCGGTGGTGAACAGCTCTGCCGGCGCCGCCGAACATCTGCTTGTCAGCCAGCAAACCAATCTCGTTAACTGTATGCGCCAGCTAAAAAAACAGGGCGTGTGGATTGCCGGCCTGGAAAAGCATGCCGACGCGGTGCCCCTGACCGCGGTCGACTGGTGCGGCGCCATGGGCATCGTCGTCGGTTCCGAAGGCTCTGGCCTCGGTCGCCTGGTGCGCGAACATTGCGATTGGCTCGTTGCCCTGCCCATGCATGGGCAAATCAACTCCCTCAATGCCGCCGTGGCCGGTTCCATCGTTGTCTTCTGGGCGGCGCAACAGCGCTTTTCATCTACAGCTGCTGGTCCGGCCTGATTTTTTCCTATCCCCCTCATGACACAGCTCTGGCACCTTCTCACTGATCCTCTGGCCTATAGTTTTATGGTGCGTAGTTTACTGGCGGCAATCCTGGTGGGAGGGCTGTGTGCTGTGGTCGGCACCTATATCGTCTTGCGGGGTATGGCTTTCTTCGGCGATGCTCTGGCCCACGCCATCCTGCCGGGCGTTGCCGTGGGCTATCTCGTCAGCGGGGGCGTGGGCAATGCCGTCTTTTGGTGGGCGTTGGTGACAGCCATCCTCACCGCTATCGGTATTGGCACGCTCAGCCGCGGCGCCCAAATCAAAGAAGATACCGCCATTGGCATTATCTTTGCCGGTATGTTCGCCCTCGGCATCGCTCTCATCTCCAGCGCCGGCAGCTATGCCGTGGATCTCACGCATTTTCTGTTTGGCGACGTCCTGGGCGTGACCGGCGCTGATCTCTGGCGGATCATCATCCTGGGCGGCGCCGTCATCATCACCATCATCCTCTTCTACAAGGAATTCCTCCTGCTCTCCTTCGACCCCGTCCTGGCGGCCACCCTGCGAGTCCCCGCCCGCCTGCTCGATAACCTCCTCTTCGTGCTCATTGCCATTACCATCGTCGTATCATTGCAGACCGTGGGGATTGCCCTCATGCTGGCCATGCTGGTGACGCCCCCCGCCACTGCTTATCTGCTTACTCGCCGCCTGCCCACGATGATGCTGTTGGCTGCGGGCTTGGGCGCGGTGAGCGGCATTGTGGGCCTGTACCTCTCATACTACTTCAGCCTTGCTTCCGGCGCTGCCATTGTGTTGGTCAGCACCTTCTTTTTCATCCTCAGCTTTGCGCTGGCTCCCCGCCGCGGCTGGCTCTGGAGACGTCGTCGACACGCCAATCAGGCGCTTCCTCCCCAAACACCCTGAGGGCCTATTGAGCCGCAGTCCAACATAGCCCCTGCTTTCCATGCGCATTTCACATCGTTCCCCCTCCTTGATCTTCCTCCTGCTGGCAGCGCTGGTGTGGTCACAGATTCCCATACCAGTTCATGCCCAGGACAGTACGCGCATTGTTACCAGCTACGATGCCGACGGTTCATTCGTCATGGACCGGATTCAGGTGCATGTTCACACCACGTTTACCAATGCCGATGGCAGTCGTAGCTATACAGCCGAGGAATTGGCCCAGCTCGCTGATCCGCTCTTCGAAAGCGATGTTTTGCAGGGATACACCGCCCTTGTGGCGATCCCCGCCGGGGCCGAAGTTGCGATTGAGAGCATCTCCGGTTCCTCTGTTCTTATCCCCGGTTCACCATTTCAGGCTGCCGGCGTCCATGCTTTTAATGAGGCCGCCACCCTGGTCGGCGAACCATTCTGGATGCGGGAACAGTGGGTTGTTCGCCTGCAGTTTTTCCCTGTGCGTTGGGATCAGGGTGACGCCATCATGATGGTGATGGACGATATCACCGTGCAATTGATGCTTACCACACCATGGCCCAAGCCGCAGCCAGCACGGCCCGATCCCCTCTTTGAACCCATCTACCAGCATCTCCTCGTCAACTACAACGATGGTCTATACTGGCGGCGCCCCCCGCCTGTGCAGACAGACATCGCCGAGGGGCCGGCCCCCGTACCACCGAACAGCACCTGGCGTCTGCACATTCGCCCGCGTAGCCCCGGCTTTCAGCGTATTACCGGCGCCGATCTGCGGGATGCAGGTATCGATCTGAGCGGCATCGATCCCCGCCAGCTTCAGCTTTACTGGCGTTCCCAGCCTCTGCCCAGCGAGATCATCGGCGAAGAAGACGGCAGCCTGGATGTCGGTGACAGCCTGATCTTCTATGCCGCGCCCTGGGATTTCAAATACGACAACTACGACAGCTACTGGCTTGTGCCCGTCGATCAGCCCGGAACCCGCGTGCAGACCATCAGCCCCGAGCCTGCTGGCATCCCCGTGAGCTCGTTCGAAGAAACAGTGCGCCTGGAAGAACAGAAGCTCTACTATTCTGACTTGCCGCGCACCGACCAGAGTGATCACTGGTTCTGGGAAATCATTCGTCCCAGCCGCGCCATGACGGCTGAAAAGGAGATTCATTTTAATCTCGCGCCCATGCCCGAAGGCCCGGTGCGCGCCTCCCTGCGAATGCACGGATTCAGCACCGGCAGCGGCCCCATCAAGATCGCCCTCTGGATCAATGATTACCAGATCGCTGTGTTCACGGTGCAGGATCAAAGCGAAATTACTCTTGATCAGGATTTCCCCCACTTCATCCTGCATGATGGCGACAACACCAGTCGCCTGCAAGTGAGCAAAGTCGACGGATCGAACAACACCCTGGTGCTCGACTGGATAGAGCTGACCTATGTCCGGCGACTCGAAAGTACGGATGACTCCCTTTATTTCAGCATCAACTGGCCCGGCCCCTGGTTAATTCAATTGCAGGGTTTCAGCCAGGTCCCCGAGCTGTGGGACGTCAGTGATCCCCGGCATCCTCATCGCATCGACGACGGTTCCATCAACGCCACCGGCCAGGGCGAATATCAGTTTGCAAACGCCAGCGATGACTCGTTGCATTACGCTGCCGCCACCTTTGCCGCTATGAACCAACCACTGCTGCATTGGGAACCGGTCCAGGGTGCGGATTTGCGGCAGACACAGCAACAGGCTGATTATCTCATCATTACCCCTGCCGACTTTCTTTCCTCAGCCCAAACGCTGGCCGCGTACCGTCAGCAACAGGGACTGCGCACCGAGATAGTGCTTTTGCAGGATATTTACAATCAGTTCAACGCCGGTATTGCCGATGCCAACGCCATACGCGCTTTTCTATCATGGGCTCTCGGCAGTTGGCAGACACCTGCCCCAACCTACGTGCTGCTCCTGGGAGACGCCCACACCGATCCCCGCGGCTATGTCACCACCCAGCCAGTCTTTGTTCCGGCCGACCTGCGAACTAAAGATCCCTGGTTGGGAGAGGTGGCCGACGAAAACGCCCTTGTCGCAGTCGTGGGAGATGATCCCATCCCCGATATGCTTGTGGGGCGATTGCCTGCGCGTAGTCAGTCTGATGTGGATCGGGTGATCTCCAAGATCATCGCCTTTGAAAGCGCGTCCCCTCAGGAGTCCTGGACCCATGCCATGTTGCTCGTGGCCGACAATCCCGACTCGGCCGGAGATTTCTACAAACTGGCCAATGCTGTTCTCGACCAATTTCAGTCATTGCTGAAGATCAGGACCTATTATCTGGGCCAGAACTACGGTTCCACCGAGGCTCTGCGTCAGGCCCTGCTCAGCGACTGGTCGCGGGGAGCGCTTTTTGTCAACTACATCGGGCACGGCCAGCCTACCGCCTGGGCTGGTGAACAGATATTGAGCTCTGTTGATCTCCCGCAGTTGCAAAACAGCGGCCAACCCTCCATCCTCCTGGCCATCGCCAGCCTGACAGGCGTCTACTATTGGCCGGGCAGTCAGTCCCTGCAGGAGCAGATGCTCTTTTTACCCGATCAACGTGGTGTGGTGTCGTACGTGGCCAGTACCGGTTTTGGTATCGCTGCCGGCAATGCCCTCATCAATCAGGGTTTCCTGGAAGCCGCACTCTATCAAAAGGCAAGGGATGCTGGCACCGCCACGTATCTGGCCAAAATGCATCTCTATGGCCAGGGTTATTCTTATGCCGAGTTTCTCACCGAGCTCTATACGTTGTTCGGCGATCCTGCCCTGCGCATGCCCATAGCGCCCTGGACACAGACGATCTACACGCCCATGCTGTTGCATACGCGTGTGTCTGCCCAAATGCAGGTTGACAATCCCCCGCTGCAGTGATAGATTGCCCCATGCAGC
>JAJRXO010000290.1 GCA_024276255.1 Chloroflexota bacterium
ACCGGCAGCAATTCCTCGCCGACCATAAAGTTGCAGAAAGCCCGAATGGCCCGGGCGGCCGCATGCACGGTATGTGGCTTGCAGCCCCGCTGTTGCAGGTCCACCAGGTAGGCACGAATATGATCCGCTCGTAGTTGGGAGACAAGCTTGATCTGCTGCTGGTACAAGGCGTGTAAAAAAGCCTGTAATTGCTGTTCGTAAAAGCGCAGTGAGGCCGAAGCGAGCTGACGAGCCTCGGCATCGAGTAGGAAGGAATCTAGAGCGCGTTGTAAACTGGCAGGCTGCGTCGCTAGACGCGAGGAAGGGCGATTGGGTAGGTAGAGCACCTTGGGGTGTGATTGTACGCGACTGTCGCCATGCTTGTGGCGCCGGTCAGCCGTGTAATCGGGTGCATTTTTCGTGGGCGTGATGGTAGGCATGATGAACATCCTGCGGACAATGATAAAAGGATTTTCCTGTAGGGTGAAGGATTGGGTTAAGACTGGCGGCTACTTTGCACCTGACACGAATGTCAAAAGTCCACCCTGCCTGGCTCTCTCTTGAGGCCTCCCACAGATAGTTGGCCGTATGGATTCTGGCCCGATGGCCCTTTGCTCCAGGCCGTGGCCCAGGTAATCTCGGGATTGCTGTGTAGCGTCAGCAGGTCGGTCGCCAGCCCCTGCACCAAAACCTGGCGGGCCGAGGCCACGCGTTGCTGGCGTTGGGCGGGATTCAGGGCGCAGATCAGCGCCATTTCCTGGCAAGTGGCCAGCAAACGCCATTTCCGCTGCAAGCGTCCCGCATGGAAGCGTCCACCGCGGTGCGGCGCCTCCACTTCCACATAGCGCCAGGGGGCCTGGCCTGACCGGCGGATGGCGAGATCGGGCTGATAGGCGGCCATGGGCAGCGGGCAGATCTCTGTTTCATAGCCGCGCCAGCGCAGGAAGTGGGCACACAGGGCCACCATGGCCGTGTGCATGATCTGCTTTGGGCCATGGTGGACGATACGCAGGCGATCCCATTCGCTGATCACGGGCAGGGGAATACCCATCTCATAAAGGAAGTGGCGTCCCTCGTCGGTGAGCCAGAGCAGGGTCGTGTGCAGGGGAGGGCGGTGGCTAAGGTGGACTTTCTGCCAGGCGATCAGACCGCCCCGTTGCAGGCGTCGCCACATGCGGGCCAGTGTCCTGTCCGGCAACGGTTGGGGTGTTTGCGGATTGTGTTGCAGCCAGAGATGTAGCGAGCGTTGCGTCGACCAACCGCTAGTCGCCAGCAGCGTGAGTGCGGCCAGGTCGCGAGGGAAGGTCTGTCCGGCATGGCGCCAGATGTGCGCATAAGCTGCAGGTGGAACCTTGCTCAAGGCTACCGGCAAGCGGATGCGAGCAAAGGGTGTGGGGAATGTTTGAGGAGGTGAGGCGATGTTCGTCATTAGATACCTGTCAAAATAAAGGCCGCTGCGCAGTTGCAGCGGCCTTTTCTTGTGGGCATCATAGCATATCGGGAATAGAGTGTCATGGGCCCTGGGGCGTAAGTTGACAATTCACTGTTTCGAAAATTGGACGCGGACGAGCACAGAAAAAAGCAGATAATAGAACGCTGATGCCGCTGATCACCAGGATAACGCTGATCAGAAAGATAAAAATCTGCGTAAATCAGCGTAGATCTGCGTTCTCTGCGTTCTCATTTTCATCCGTTTTGGCGTGCGCCTTGCGCACGGTTTGTCTGCCGTGAAAGCGACGAAAATGCGCCCATTCCACCAGAATACTACCTGCGTAGCATGACAATCCCTCTTCCCTCTGCTACCCTGAACAGCAAGAAATGGCTCCTGCGCCTCTACGCGCGCAGCGGGCCTTTTTTTATCCCAGCTTTTTTTGCTGCCGGTTCGTACCGTCCAGCGCCCCTATCCTCTTTCCCTCCCTCTCGCTCCCTCTTCTCATCACCAGGAGCTACACATGCCCCGTAACAAGTCCACCTCCCTTCTCCTGCCCGGTCTGCTGGGCCTGCTCACGGCCGGGCTCATCCTGTTGGCCCTCTGGCCCCAGGACACCCCCACCGTGCAGGTCGTAGTCGCCAGCCGTGACCTCGGCGCAGGCAGCGTCCTCAGCGCCGCCGACTTCAGCACCATCACCTTGCCGGCTGACAGCGCCCCCGCCGAACGCATCGCCAATCCCGATCCCCTGTTGGGCCAAACTCTGGCCGTGGTGCGTTTCCGCGGCGAACCTGTCAGTCCTCGCCATCTGGGGCCACCCGTGGCCCTGGCCAGCGATGAACGCGCCGTGGCCCTGCATGTAGCCCAGGACCAGGGCCTGGCCGGCATCCTGCGGCCGGGCATGCACGTGGGCGTCGTCGCCACCCTGACCGATACCGACGGCGAGCTTTTTGCCAAGAGCCTGCTGGAAGACCTGCGCGTGCTCTATGTCAGCCCCGACTTCCAGGCCCGACCGGCGCTGCCCCTCAGCACTGAGATCACTGTCCGCTCCGGCAACAACACGGCCGAAGCTGCCACCCCGCCACGCAGCACCGGGCAATCCCGCGAAGGTATCGTCATCGTTGCGGCACCCATTGCCCCGCAACC
>JAJRXO010000291.1 GCA_024276255.1 Chloroflexota bacterium
AAGCTTACATTGTCTTGCTGCCAGCGTGCGATTTCGCTTCCGTCCTGGGGATTGTAGAGGATGATCAGCACAGAGAATACGGGCGGCATGTCAGGGGGCAGTGAAAGGTCGTAACTGTCGACAATGAGCTCACCCGGACGCCAGAAGGTGGGGGGATAGCTGTTGTGAACGGGAAAGTCGTCCTTCTGGCTCAGCAGGGCGCCGTCGGAGCCCAGCAGACGGGCCGATATCTTGAAGTCGAAGTCTGGATGATCGTGCACCTGCCAGCGCAGGGTGAGCCGGGCGGCGGGGCCGCTGCGTGTGTTACGGGATGTGAGCTGCCAGCTGTGCAGGTTGAGAAAGGGCAGCAGCGACACGGGATCACCGACAGTGTCTGCCGGATCAGGATAGGGAATGTCAGGACGGTGCACCTGAATCAGCGGGCCACTGGCATCCAGTTGCATGCGTTCGGCCAGGCCTGCCAGGGGGCGGGTGGTGTAGGTGGGACGCCCGCTATCTACGCTGGCCGTGATCGCGGCCAGCCGATCCGCATCCCGATCCGCAGCCACCGTGTCCACGTCGGGACGTACGCCTGAGGTGCGTTGAAAATAACGTAGCAGGGTCATTTCCCCCAGAATGCCCACCACGCGGGCATTGGGCTGCATGCTGGCCAGCATGTCCAGCCCGTAGTCATGCACGCCCCAGGCGCGGGCCGGAGGTTGACTGCGGTCAGCCGCGGGATAACGTTGTTGTGCCAGCAGCGCCGGCCATGCCAGCAGGGGTACGGCCAGCAGTAGCAGGACAGGAGCGCGCAGCGAACGACCGCGGCTGACCGACCATCGGCGCAGCAAGGCAAAGAGATTGGCCGTGATGGTGTCGATCAGCGAGGTGAGGCCCACGGCGATGAACAGCGGCCAAACCAAAAACAGGGGGATCAGGAAAACCTCATAGTCGGGTACCAGATAATAGCGGGCAAACAGGAGATCACTGAGGGCGATGAGGCCGATCAGCAGCCACCGCCGCGGTTGCCAGCGCCACAGGCTGAGCGCCAACAGGCCAGCCAGGTATCCCCAGTAATTGTATTGTGTGAGCAGCAGGCGCCACACATCATCCCAGCTACGTTCGATGCCAAAAGGATTCTGGCGTAAGAACGTGCTGTAGCCGCCTCCCATCACCCAACCCCAGAAACCGATACGCTCATACGAGCCATCGAGTGAGCCGATGGCGGCGCGCAGCGGGATGATGCCGTAAAGTAGCAAGGGAGCTGCTCCCGCCAGCAGCAGGCGCGGCCAGGTGCGTGGGCGACGCAGCAGATCGGGATCGCGCCACAGCATGAAAAGGGCCGCCGCCGGAAACAGCAACACGGTCATGCGGTGATGCGCGAGCCCCAGCCCCATGCTGAGCCCTACCAGCCACAGCCGCCGATCGCGTTCTGTTACTGTGGGTGCAGCTTCCCAGCGCAGCAAGGCAAACAGAATGAACAGGCTGAGCAATCCCTGCAGCGTATAAACCTCGGCGATCGTAGCCTGCGACCACCACACCGGACTGACGGCCATCAGACTGGCCGCCACGAAGGCCGGCACGATGCTGCTGCCCATTTGCCGGGCCACCACGTACAACAGGCTGACCGCCCCGCTGGCCGCGATCGCCGAGAGCAAATTGGCCCGAAAAGCAGCATCCCCCAGCGGTATCAGATGGGTAAAAGCCAGTCCCAGCAGGCTGTAGAGGGGATAGCCCGTGGGGTGGATGATGGCAAAGGTGGGTAATGCCAGTTGCAGTTCCAGCGAATCATCAAAAATACTGACAACGGTGGGCGCCAGGGTGCTGATATACAGCGCCAGGCTGAGAGCAAAGAGCAGGAGTGGCGGCCACCATTGTTTTTTCGCTGCGAAAAAAGACATAGTTCAGGCGGTTTTCAGGGGAAGATGGAGCCACAGGCTGGCCAGCTGGGCCTATAGCAGAATCAGGCACCCCTGCCCGTTGAGGGTGAACAGGGGGCTGAATTGGTCCAGGGCCACGTTGAGGTCCAGACGGATGATGGATGTGGCAGGGTGAGCAGGATGATCGGGGTGCGTAACGCGGGTTGTTTCATGGAATACCCCCTTGTGCAACAAGACCGGGGCTGGCATGTGTGAGGGTGGGGCTATTATACCGGCTTTGCCATCAGATGTCAGATGGCCGCCCCCGATGCCCTTTTCGCACATCCGCGATCCGCATGCCTGGCGCAGGTTGCCACGGCCTATTTTGTTTGCGTGAGCGGCTGGAAGCCCTCTCCCAATACCTCATAGCTGGGCAGTATAAACATGAAGGCATTGGGATCGATTTCGCTCACCAGCTTTTGCAGGGTGCGCGTTTGCCGGCGGCGCACCACCGTAAACAGCACCGTGCGTTCGCTTCCCGTATACCCCCCCTCGCCGGTAAGTATAGTCACACCGCGATTCAGCTGGTGGATAATCGTTTCGCGTAACAATTGGGTTTCCTGGGAGATAATGAAAACAGAATTCGTGGCCGTGAACCCGCGATCGATAAACTCGATTACGCGGGCACTGACCCAGGCCATGACCATAGCATATAACGCCGGCGCCAGGCCAAACAGGATCGCGGCCAGCGTCAGCACCACCACATCCATGGCAAACAGCGATTGCGACATGCGGATGCCGCGCCAGTGTTCGATGAGCTTGGCCGGTATCTCTGTGCCCCCGGTCGTGGCATCGGCGCGGAACACAAGCGCCAGGCCCACGCCATACAGCAGGCCGCCGTATAGCGTATAGAGCATGGGTTCATTTTGCACGATGGGCACGAAAGGCCGCAGCAGATCAATGGCCAGGGAGACAAACGTGCCTGTGAGCAGGGTTTTGGGGGCGAATTGCAATCCCAATACGCGGATGGCGAGGATCAAAAAGGGCAGGTTCATGACCCACAGTGTTATTCCCACCGGCCAGCCCCACAAGCGATTGGCAAACATGGCCAGCCCCGTGAAGCCGCCCGGCACCACATCGTTGGGATCCAGAAAGACATCCACGGCCAGCGCGATCAGTACGGCGCCGCTGAGCATCAGCCGCAGATCGATCAATGTCCGGCCGCGCCACGTTCCCCAGGGAGTGCGCAGCAGAACCGTATGGCTAAAACGTTCCAGCAGTTCCATCATGGTCAACGCTGAGGGCGGGAGGCCTCGTCGATGCGCTGCATGTCCTCGTCGCTGAGGCGAAAATGCATGGCCCCGGCGGCTTCGGCGGCATGGTGCACCCTCGACGCTCCGGGGATGGCTACCACGGTGTCGCCATGGAAATGAATCAGCCAGTTCAGGGCCACCTGGGCAATGCTGGCCTCGTAACGCGGCGCAATCTCAGCCAGCAGATCGATCAGGGGGCGGCTTCGGGCCAGTTGGCGTTTCAGCCTCAGGCGACGACCGGGCGGGGTGCGGGCCAGCTGGTCGGGGTTATGATGGAACTTGCCCGTGAGCATCCCCGAAGCCAGCGGCGACCAGGCGATGATCGTGATCCCCAGCTCCCGGGCTGTTTCCATCACCCCGTTCACTTCGATGCTGCGTTCGAGCAGGTTGTAATGCACCTGATTCGAGGCCAGGGGATAGCCCCGCAGGGCCAGAGCGGCGTGGGCCCGGCGCATGGACGCGGCGGAGAAATTACTCACACCCACCGCCCGAATCAGGCCTGCATCCACCAGATCGGCCATGGCATTCATCTCGGCTTCGGGCGAGGAGAAGGAGTACGGCTGATGCACCTGATACAGATCGATGGAATAGCCTTCGAGATAGCGCTGGCGGTCGGCAATCGTGCGGGGGATGTTGCGGGCAGTGCGCAGTACCGGCCACCATTTGGTGGCGATGATCACGTCCTCATCTGCAATGCCCGCGGCATTGAGCCCGCGCGCCAGCCCCTGTTCCGAGTAGCCCTTGCCGTACATCTCGGCCGTATCTAACCAATTGATGCCCCCCTCCCAGGCTGTTTTGACGATTGCATTCATTTCACTTTGCGGCATGGGCGGAAAGACGAAGCGGAACACGCCTTTACCGCCGGCAAACTGCATAACGCCCAGGCCGATGGGGGTGATTTCGATTGCTGTTTTTCCCAGCATGCGTCGGGGCAGGTTCGCCATGATGTTTGCTCCAGGATGAGGTGATGAATGGATTGTCAGCCTGAGTCGCGCTATCCTCAATATCCGGCAGGCTGTTGTACGCAGGACCTCAGGCATGATGCCAGCGATTCAGTATAAAGAACCCATTGCAGCAGTGCAAATCGATGGTTCATATTCAAAACCAGATTCATCGCACTGCCCTCAACTTGAGGATTCATGATACAATATCCTCAGATTATTCCCTGCCGACCGGCCTGATTTCAAGCTCATGCTCATCATCACTTATGCCCTCAATTTCATCCTGATGATCCTGTTGCCCCTCCTGCTGGGGTGGTTCCTGGCGCGGCGATATGGCCTGGCCTGGCGTCTGTTCATCGTGGGGGGCCTCACCTTCATCCTCTCGCAGGTGTTTCATATCCCCTTCAATATCGGGCTGACGACGGCATTCAAGCAGGGCCTGTTACCTTCTGTGCCCCCGGCCTGGAGTTTGCCGTTCAATGCCGTGGTGTTAGGTCTGTCGGCGGCGCTGTTTGAGGAATTTGCCCGTTATATTGTCCTGCGCACCACCCTCAAAGACGCGCGTTCGTGGAAAAAGGCCCTGATGTTCGGCGCCGGTCACGGCGGTATTGAGGCCATTTTGCTGGGCCTGCTGGCCGGGATGACCTATATCAACATGATCGTGCTGCGTCAGAATCCGGCCCTGCTGAACAGCCTGTCCGTCGAGCAATTGCAGCTGGCTCAGCAGCAGATCAGCAGCTTCTGGGCCGCGCCGTGGTACATGTCGATGCTGGGGGCGGTGGAGCGTGTATTCGCCATCATTTTTCATCTCAGCGCCGCCGTGCTGGTGATGCAGGTTTTTTTACGGCAGCAGCGGCGCTGGCTGGCCTTTGCCATCGGCTGGCATTGGTTGCTGGATGGCCTGTCGGTGTACGTGGTCGGCAGGTGGGGGGCCCTGGCTACCGAAGGGGTACTGGCCGTGTTGACCCTGGTCAGTCTGGGCATTATCTTAAGCCTGCGTACGCCTGATCCCCGACCGCAGGCTCCCCCGCCCGCGGAACCGGCGTTTGACCTGCCTTCCGATGCCCCGGCGCCGCTTTCTGCCGATATGATCGAACGCTCCCGTTACAGCGAGTAAGTCATGGCAAGCATGATTCACACCGAACATCTCACCCGGCGTTTTCGCACCAAAGAAAAAAATGAGCTAATTGCTGTCGACGATCTCAGCATCGATGTACAGGCCGGTGAAGTATTCGGTTTTCTGGGCCCGAACGGCGCCGGTAAAACCACCACCATTCGCATGCTCACCTGTCTGATCGCTGCCAGCGCCGGAACAGCTACGGTCAACGGCTACACCATTGGCCAGCACAACCAGCAGATCCGGCAAAGCGTGGGCATCCTCACGGAAACGCCCGGCATGTATGATCGTCTCAGCGCGGCCGCCAACCTCCGCATCTTCGCCCACTTGTATGGCGTGGATGATGTCGAGTCCCGGATCGCCCGCTATCTGCGGATGATGGGGCTCTGGGAGCGTCGGGATGGTGAGGTGGGCGGTTTTTCCAAGGGGATGCGCCAAAAACTGGCGCTGGCGCGGGCCCTGCTGCACGAGCCGCAGATCCTGTTTCTGGATGAACCCACTGCCGGCCTTGATCCCGAAGCTGCCCACATGGTTCGGGAATTCATCGCCGAGTTGCGGCGACAGGGGCGCACCATTTTTCTGTGCACTCACAATCTCGACGAAGCCGACCGCCTGTGTGATCGCATCGCCGTGTTCAAAACCCGACTGATCGCCCTCGATACCCCCACCAATTTACGACGCAAATTGTTCAGCCGCCGCGTCGTGTTCCATTTGCGGGCCATGGCCCCTGTTTTTGTGACGGCCGTTCAAGCGCACGATTTTGTGGACGAGGTCCAGACCATCGACAACAAGCTGGTGGTGCGCCTGCGCGATCCCGAGCAGCACAACCCGGCGCTGATCCGCGCCCTGGTGGCCGCCGGCGCTGATATTCAGTTCGTAGGCGAATTAAGGTATTCATTGGAAGACGTGTATTTGCAGCTTGTGCATACGTCTGAAGCTCCGGTTTGAGGATAAGTTATGAGCCAACAGTACCTGTTGATCAGCGATGCCGACCATGATCCTGGCCCCCAACCACCATGTTTACTCCCGGCAAGGCCCTGGTAAATCGTATGAACCGCACACGTATCATCACTATCATCCGTAAAGAATGGGCTGAACTGTACAAGAACACCCTCGTACTCAGCACGGTGATATTCTTGCCCCTGTTATTTACGGCCATGCCCATCCTCATCCTGTGGGCTTCCGGCGATTTCCAAGGCACAGTCGACGTTATCACCTCGGAGCTGCCGGCGCAACTCGGCGCCTTGTGCCAGGGATTGAGTGCGGCCGGCTGCAATCAGCTTTTCATTGTCAGCCAGTTCATGGTCATGTTCATGATGATCCCTCTCATCATCCCCGCCACCGTGGCTCCCTACAGCATTGTGGGTGAGAAGACACAGCGCAGCCTTGAACCCTTGCTGGCCAGTCCCATCACCACCGGTGAACTGCTATTGGCGAAAAACCTGGCAGCCGTGATCCCGGCTATTTTGGCCACCTGGGCGTCGTTTGCCCTGTTTATG